>NZ_JBEOPC010000008.1:0-93936 GCF_040309765.1 Psychrobacter sp. TB20-MNA-CIBAN-0197 | reverse complement strand
AAAAACTTTGATGCTAGCGCATCTAGGTCTTTTTTTCACCTTGCATTTGGTATTGCACTTCATGTGTTAATCTAAGATCTATAAAAAGCAAGTGATTAAATTTTAGGCTCAGAGAAAGCAATATGACGACTGATATCAAAAAAACAGAGTTAAAAGTAAAAAAAACGCCGAAGCAAAAGCTTTGGTCAATGCTAAAGACTGCCCTACTCTATGGTCTCGTTTTTATTGTTATTTACACTGTTGTCAACTGGTGGCGACAGCCTATCATGCCAGCCAATCCGCAATTGCAGCTGACCGACTATCAAGGACAGACACTAGACTTAGCAGCGATGAGTCACAAGCAGCCTACGCTAGTGTATTTTTGGGGTACTTGGTGTCCGATATGTACTTATACCTCGCCCACTATCAACAAGCTTGCCGCTAGTGATAGCTATCCGGTAGTGACAGTGGCCATTAAGTCGGGCTCCAACCAACGGCTTGCAGAGTATATGCAGCAAAATAATTTTGACTTCACCACTATCAACGATGAAGACGGCACAATCTTCGCCGACTGGCAAGGACAAGTGACGCCCTCTTATGTGGTATTAAAAGACGGTGAGATGACGCAAGGGCTGACCGGTATTCAGCCGCTTTGGTCACTAAAATTAAGGCTATGGTTATCGTCGATATTTTAACCAAAACTAACCAAGCAGCTCATCTAACGCTTTATACTCATAATCTAGCGCCTCAGCCACCGCCTCATAAGTGATATAGCCTTGCGCTGTATTGATCCCTTTTGCAAAGGCAGCATCCTCCGCGCAAGCTTGCTTGACCCCTTTTTTGGCCAGCGTTTGGATATATGGCAAGGTGACATTCGATAGCGCCATCGTCGCTGTACGAGGTACTGCTCCTGGGATATTGGCTACCGCGTAATGGACGATACCGTGCTTAGTATAAGTCGGATCGTCATGCGTGGTAATGCGATCGGTAGTCTCAAAGACGCCGCCTTGATCGATAGCGATATCGATGATGACTCCGCCGTCGTCCATTGACTCGATCATCTCTTCTGTGACTAATTTAGGCGTAGCTGCGCCTGGAATCAGTACCGCACCGATCACTAAGTCACTAACCTCAACACTTTCGGCGATATTGACCTTATTAGATATGAGCGTCTGGACATTATTGCCGAACATCTCAGATAGCTCTTTGAGCCGCTGTGGATCTAAGTCCAAGATGGTCACATCCGCGCGCAGGCCGATAGCGATTTTGGCCGCTTCCGTGCCTGAGACGCCGCCGCCAAT
Source organism: Psychrobacter sp. TB20-MNA-CIBAN-0197 (assembly GCF_040309765.1). Classification (NCBI taxonomy): domain Bacteria; kingdom Pseudomonadati; phylum Pseudomonadota; class Gammaproteobacteria; order Moraxellales; family Moraxellaceae; genus Psychrobacter; species Psychrobacter sp. TB20-MNA-CIBAN-0197. The sequence goes on along the minus strand of NZ_JBEOPC010000008.1, from coordinate 92,656 downwards.
GATCGTGACGCGGCCTTTTTGTACCCCTGGTACGCCGCCCAGTAATATTCCTTTGCCGCCATAGAACTTCTGCAAGAACTGAGCGCCGATTTGGGTGCTCATGCGGCCGGCAACCTCGCTCATCGGGGTCAGCAGCGGTAAGGAGTTATTAGCCAGTTGCACCGTTTCATAGGCTATCGCCGTGACTTTATTCTCGACGAGTGCTTGCGCCAGCTCCGGCTCATTGGCCAGATGCAAGTAAGTAAACAGTATCAGATCTTCGGTTAAATACTGAAACTCTTCTTGCTGGGGCTCTTTGACTTTAACAACCAATTGAGCGTCCCAAGCTTTGTTGGCGCTATTGACGATAGTCGCGCCTGCTTCCTCATAATCCTCATCGGTGAAGTGCGAACCCACGCCCGCATCACATTCGACAAACACTTTATGACCGTCGCTGACTAACACCATAACGGCGCTTGGCGGTAGACCGACCCGATTTTCGTTGTTTTTAATCTCTTTGGGAATACCTATTTTCATGACGACTCCTTTATATTTATCGTAATTTATACAATGTTTTTAGCCGATATTAGGGCGTGTTGAACATTCGACCATGGCACTGACAGCGACTATTTTTTAGGCGATTCGATGTTAAAAATAATAAGTTTAGTCATTCTAAGCGCTTATTTTTAACGATGAAGCGGCAAAAAAGAGTCCTGTCCCCTGCTTTTATCGTTGGGGCTGATGCTAAAATTGCCCCATACTGCGTTACAAATCTCGCTAAGGCATCTGCATTATCGTCGCTTTGTGCCTTGTCTGGAACAATTTTAGCGATCAGCAGTGCCTATTTGCGAATGTTCAACACGCCCTATTATGTATTGGATTTATGTCCGTACTTTAAGTGAAACGCTTGTTAAGTACAGTTGTACACTGCTTATCGCTATTACGCAACTAAAATGACACGCGCAGTACAAGCCCCTTTTTACCCCAGTAGAATTAACATATAATAGCTGCCATTCCTAACATAATCTGACGCTAACTTATTTAAGTTCAGGCATTATTTAGGGTAAAGTGCTCTTTCATCTAAGCCCTATTTAACCTTAGCTATTCGCCCCCATACATTATTTACTTGGACTGCTAAACTATTTAACTTAAAAATTGTTTAATTTAAAAACTATTTGATTGAAAAACCGCTTAACTCAATAAACTACTTAACCTGATAAAAGATACCTTCCTATGACTGACAAAGCTACTGACACCCCTAGCCACGATTACAAAGACACTCTCAATCTAGCCGATACGCCTTTTGCGATGCGCGCTAACTTGGCCAAACGCGAGCCGGATTGGTTAGCGGCTTGGGAAGCGGACGATGTCTATGGTAAGATTCGTCAGGCGCGTACTGGCGCGACTAAGTACATTTTGCACGACGGCCCTCCTTATGCGAACGGTCAGATTCACTTAGGTCATGCGGTCAATAAAGTCATTAAGGACATGATTGTTAAGTCGAAGACGCTTTCAGGATTTGACGCGCCTTATGTGCCGGGTTGGGACTGTCATGGCTTGCCTATCGAGCAAAAGGTGGAAGCCAAAGTCGGTAAGGTCGGCAAAAAAGTCTCGGCAACTGAGTTTCGTGGTCTCTGCCGTGAGTATGCAGCGACCCAAATCGAGCTACAAAAAGCTGATTTTAAGCGTTTAGGTATCTTTGGCGATTGGGACAACCCTTATCTGACCATGAACTTTCATCAGGAAGCCAATATCGTCCGTGCGCTAGGTAAAATCTACGAAAACGGCCATGTCACTCGCGGTATGAAGCCGGTCAACTGGTGCTTGGACTGTACCTCAGCATTGGCAGAGGCGGAAGTAGAATATCAAGATAAGGTCTCTGATGCGATTTATGTCAGCTTCGATGTGCTTGATACTGACAAGCTAACCGCTTTGGCAAAAATAGAGGATACTATCTCAGTCGTTATCTGGACGACGACGCCTTGGACACTGCCTGCTAACCAAGCTATCTCAGTGCACCCTGAGCATGACTATTCGGTTGTAGCCACTGAGAAAGGCAATCTACTACTCGCTCATGATTTGGTCGAGACTGCGTTAACTGAGCTTAAGTTAGACAGCCAAGGTATCTTAGTGACCGTTTCAGGTAAGGAGCTTGAAGGCTTGCGCGCGCAGCATCCGCTAATTGCAGATCGTCAAGTGCCTATTATCTTAGGCGATCACGTGACCACCGATAGCGGTACTGGCCTAGTACACACCGCGCCAGGTCATGGTCTCGACGATTATATCGTGGGTCTAAAATATAACTTGCCTGTTGAGAACCCTGTTGGCGGTAATGGTGTCTATCTAGAGAGCGCGGCGGTATTTGCCGGCGAGCATATCTATAAAGCCAATCCAAAAATCATTGCCGCTTTGCATGATAATGGTCATTTGGTAAACCATACTAAGATCGAGCACAGCTATCCGCACTGCTGGCGTCATAAGTCGCCGATTATCTTCCGTGCCACGCCGCAGTGGTTTATTAATATGGAAAAAGAAGGCTTACGCGAGCGCGCGCTCAAAGACATCCCTGATGTTAAGTGGACGCCTGCTTGGGGTCAGAACCGTATCGAGTCGATGATGACCGGTCGCCCGGACTGGTGCATCTCGCGTCAGCGGACTTGGGGCGTGCCGATTACCTTCTTTATGCATAAACAGACCGGCGAGCTGCATCCGAACACCTTAGAGCTAATGGAAACTGCCGCGCAAAATATCGCGGAAGGCGGCGTGGAAGCGTGGTTTGATGCCAGCTGTGAAGACTACTTAGGGGATGAGGCGGCCGATTATGATAAGTCTACTGATACGCTAGATGTCTGGTTTGACTCAGGAACTACTCATTATGCCGTGCTTGAGCAGCGTGATGAGCTCACCAATCCTGCCGATATGTATCTAGAAGGCTCCGATCAGCATCGCGGTTGGTTCCAGACGTCACTGCTCACGTCAGAAGCAATGTACGAGCGTCCGCCGTTTAAGCAAGTATTGACGCACGGTTTTGTGGTCGATGAAAATGGCCGTAAGATGAGTAAGTCTCTTGGCAACATCATCACCCCGCAAGATGAGATCAATAAAACCGGCGCTGATATGCTGCGTCTTTGGATTGCCTCTAGCGACTATCGCTATGAGATGAGCGCGGGCAAGACGGTATTTAAAGGCGCAATTGATATGTACCGCCGCATTCGTAATACCCTGCGCTTCTTACTGGCGAACACCGATGATTTCGATCCGGCTACTGATAGCATCGATATCAACGAATTAGTCAGTCTTGATAAGTTCATCATCGAGCGCGCGCAGGCTGTACAAGCGCAAATCGTCAGTGCTTATGACGCAATGGACTTTCACCAAGTCACCCAGCATATCACTGCTTTTTGCTCGCAGGACTTGGGCAGCTTTTATTTAGATATCATCAAAGATCGCCAGTACACCACTCAAAAGGATGGTCAGCCGCGCCGCTCGGCGCAGACCGCGATCTATCATATCGCTCAAGCCTTAATACGCTGGATTACCCCTATCTTATCGTTTACCGCGCAAGAAGCTTGGGAAGTCTTGAACAGCAAAGATGAGCAGGCCGCCGGTAGCTATGTCTTCACTGAAGAGTGGTACGAGTTCCCAGCGCTTGAGCTGAGCACGATCAGTAGTGAAGACTGGCACCATATCATGCGCGCCAAAGATATGGTGAATAAGAACATCGAAGTCGCGCGCAGCAACAAACTACTGAATGCCAATCTAGCCGCTGATGCCACTTTGTACGCTGATGGCGCTATGTATGACAGCTTAGCCAAATTAAGCGATGAGCTGCGTTTTGTGCTGATTACCAGTAGCGCCACCTTGAAGCCTATCAGCGCAGCGCCTGCTGATCATCAAACTAAAGATAACGAGGAAGACATCGCAGCAGCGGATTTAAGAGTTACCATTGACGTCGCCGATGGGACGAAGTGCGTGCGCTGTTGGCACATCCGTAGCGACGTCGGCACTGACAGCGAGCATCCAGAGCTGTGCGCGCGCTGCGTAACTAACGTGGTAGGCAGCGGTGAGGTGCGTCACTATGCTTGATACGCCTGAGCGTCCTACTAACGAAGTCGATCATTCGCCAAAACCTGCTCACGTTACGACAGGCAACTCGGTAACGCCTAAAAGCCGGCTGACCAAAACCCCAAAAGTGCTGGCAAATGGCAGTCGAGCCTTTGTTTGGTACTTACTGTCGATAGTGATTATCATTGTCGATCAGTGGACCAAATGGCTCGCGAAAACTAAGCTGAATTTTTTGGAGCCGATACCGGTCATTGAGCCATTCTTGAATTGGACATTGGCTTATAATTATGGTGCAGCGTTTAGCTTTTTGGCCGATGCAGGCGGCTGGCAAAAGTGGTTTTTCTCGGGTTTAGCGCTCGTGATTGCGTTGTTCTTAGTCGTATATTTAATTAGAGCGCCGCGTAATGCTAAGCTGTTATCGCTAGGGCTCGCTATGGTGCTCGGCGGTGCGATTGGCAATCTAATCGACCGCGTGCGACTTGGCAAAGTGGTCGATTTTATTCATGTACATTATGCTGATGTTTGGCATTATCCGATTTTTAATATCGCGGATATTGCGATTTGTATTGGCGTGGCTATCATTGTTATTGACATGATATTTTTGGAAGGTAAGCGCGAAGGCAAATCTAAAGGTTAGCTTTTGATACTGCTATTTTAATTGAATGAAAAAAGGGCTTACGATCATGTAAGCCCTTTTTTGCTTTGGGTTTAGTGTAGTGAGATTAGGGCGTGTTGAACATTCGACCATGGCACTGACAGAGACTATTTTTTAGGCGATTTGCAGATAAAAATGGTAAGTTTAGTTGTTCTAAGCGTCTATTTTTATCAATAAAGTGGCAAAAAATAGTCCTGTCCCTGTTGTTGTCGTGAGGGCTGATGCTAAAATCGCCCTAGTCGTTGCGAAAATCTAACCAATGCAATAAGCATTATCTGCAATTTTCACTTAGACTAGAACTATTTTAGCTATCAGCAGTGCGCATTTGTGAATGTTCAACACGCCCTAATCTTGATGGTGCTCAGGATGCACTCTATTTCCAAACAACAACCCTACTCTCCTACTTTTTAGGAAAGTTCTCTCGCGCGGATAATCTTTTAACGTATGCTTTTGCTTGCTCAGGTAACGCAACCCCCAACATTTTTAGCCAATTAAATAGATGATGATAGTAGATATCAGCTAAGCTAAAGCGATCACCTGCTATATACTCTTGGCTATCCAACCAACTCGTGGCAATCGGTAGCGCGTTTTGAATATTGGTTATGCACTTCTCAGCGGTGCCCGCAGGCCAGTTCTCATAATTGTCTAATACCTTTATCTTCGTTAATATCCACACATAACTTTCAAGCTCTATCATGCCAAACGAGATGACCTGACGCAGTTTATAGTTCTTCTCGGCATAGTTATCATCGTTATGGCTAGGCGTTAGCGGTCTATCAGGATGCAAGTCATTGAGGTATTCGATAATCGCTAACGATTCAGTGAAATGCTTACCGTCATGGGTCATCGTTGGCACTTTGCCAAACGGGTTAATCGCTAAAAACTCAGGGCTTCGCTGCTCAAATTTATAAGCGTTTAATTCTTTGGTTTCATAGTCTAGGCCAAGCTCTTGTAGTGCCCAGATTACAGTTTCTGCGCGGCTAGGATGGGTGTATTTATAGAGCGTAATCACTAAAACGTCCTTTTTATAGTTGGTTAGAAATATAATTTACACACTTTTATATTCATATCAGATACATCTAAACGATAGCAAATCACTTAGACTATTAATATAGAATTTATGGATTAATGATAAGGACGCTACCATGACGAATGCTCAAACCAAGCCACTTTTGCAAAAGCAAGTCTCTGTCTCTGATAGCTCTAGCTCTACTGCTAGTTCTGCTACTCGCACGGTTACTTTGTCCGTATTACAAGCGGATATTACTACGCTAAAAATTGATGCTATTGTCAATGCGGCCAATTCGAGTTTGCTCGGTGGCGGCGGCGTGGATGGCGCGATACATCGAGGCGCAGGGCCAGAGCTGCTCGCTTATTGCCGCACCTTGAACGGCTGCGCCACTGGCGAGGCAAAAATAAGCCCAGCGTTTGATCTACCCTGTGACTATGTCATTCATACAGTAGGGCCAGTTTGGCATGGCGGTAATGATAATGAAGAAGCGCTACTGACGAGCTGCTATCAAAACGCGTTAGAGTTAGCCGCTGAACACAAGGTCGCTAGCCTTGCTTTTCCGTCCATCAGTACTGGCGTTTATGGTTACCCAATCGACAAGGCCACTAAAGTAGCGGTAAATACGGTGAAGAATTATGTATTGGGTAAGCTAGAGTCGTCAGATAACTTTTCGGTAAATGAGATTATATTTTGCTGCTTCTCGGCTAATGATGCTGCGGTTTATCAAAGGGTTTTAGAGGCGGTTTAAAGTAGAGGCTAGAAGTCTATAACAAGCCTTTAAAAGAATCCAAACCACCACCCGCCATAATAAATAATAACCCACCAAGATTAACCACTACCGTCAGATAAAAACTAATTCGAAAATCAGGCTTTTGTGACTTGTGACGCAAGTAGGTCTGCGCGACCATCGCCCCAACCCAGCCGCCGAGCACGCTTAGTAGATGCAAAGTCGATTCAGGCGTACGCCACGCGCCGCTTTGCGCAGCCGCTTTGTCCTTGGCGTAAGTGAGATAAGTAATAACGCCTAACAACACATACCAAGCCAAGACCAGCCAGCTCAAATCACCCATCACTACTAATAATACTAATACTGCATAGAATGCCACGCCTAAAAGTAGCTTCTTCTTTTGCCCTGCTTCAAAGTCTGCTTGTTGGCTTTTCTTTGCGTTACGCTGACGGATTTGATTGTTCTTATCTGCCATTTGTTGCTGCACAAAACTGAGCTCCTGTACTTGCTTGGCTTGCAAGCGTCCTTGTTTATCTTGTCCAATACTAAAGACCACTGGCTCATGGATGACAGGTCGACGCGGCGCTTTGAACTCGCTGACATGAAAGAACAGTGACTCCCCAGCTTCGGTCTCGATAAAGCCAAAGCCTTTGTCATCTTGCCACTTTGTAATTCGGCCTTGTTGTCTATTTGCCATGTTTGCGATACTCTCTTATTTGACTAGGATTAAAACTTTTATAATCGGTCACTTTTTATAATCAGTAACTCTCTACAGTTAACCTTTATTTTAGCGCCTTTACGTTACACTATTTACGCTTACATAGGGCAGTATTTCGCTTATCATCTCTTAATCTATCACCTGAATCTATTCACTGATAACAGCACTCTACTTTTAACTAAAACTGGTTTTTTATTATGACTGACTCTCAAACCTCATCACAATTTATCAATCCGAACGAAGACACTCGTATCACCCATGGCAGCTTAGTCAAGCTGCATTTTGAGGTGTCATTAGAAAATGGTACGGTAATTGACTCGACCTTTAATCGTGATCAGCCGGTCAGTTTGACTGTCGGCGATGAAAGCCTGTTGCCGGGTTTTGAGCAAGTGCTGATGAATCTGCGGGCAGGCGACACCCGTACCGCGCACTTAGAGCCTGAGCAAGCTTTTGGCGACTGGAATCCAGATAATGTACAGCACTTTAGTCGTCCGCAGTTTGCTTTAGTCGCGGACAATCCTGAGATTGGTATGATGGTGGAGTTTGAGGATAAAGGTAAAAACACTTTGCCCGGTACCATTAGCGCGATTAATGACGATGAGATCGAGGTCGATTTTAACCATCCCCTAGCCGGGCAAGACGTACTATTTAAAGTCAAAATCTTTAAGGTGACGCCGCCGGGTGTGACTGGCATTCAGCTGAGTTAATCACACAAGCAACTCAAAACAATAATCAATAATAATCAGGATGCAACCATGCAATATGAAGTGCTGCCACAAATCGATGAAAAGGTATCGAAAATTTGTCTAGGAACGATGACTTGGGGACAACAAAACAATGAGCGCGAAGGCCATGAGCAAATGCACTTAGCCCTTAGCGAAGGAGTGAACTTTTGGGACTGTGCCGAGATGTACCCCTCACCGCCTGACAAAGATAAACAAGGCGATACCGAGCGCATTATCGGCACTTGGTTTGCAAAGACACAGCAGCGCGATAAAGTTATCTTGGCCAGTAAAATGTCGCCGATGAGCTTTTTGCGAGACGGTAATAGCCGCTATAATGCCAAGCATATTAGTAGCGCTATTGACGGTAATCTGCAGCGTTTACAAACCGACTATATTGATGTCTATCAGCTGCATTGGCCTGAGCGGCAGTCGAACTTCTTTGGTCAACGCGGTTATGACAGCGAGATGTCAGCGCAATCGCTTGATGACTTAACGCCGTTTTTAGAGACCATTCAAGCGCTCAATGATGAGATCAAAAAAGGCCGCATTCGTGCTTATGGACTCTCAAACGATACTGCTTGGGGACTGATGCGCTACTTATGGGAAGCGGACAAAAACGGTCTCATCGCGCCTATCACGGTGCAGAATCCTTATAGCTTGCTCAATCGACTTTATGAGGTGGGCATGGCGGAGATTGCCCATCGCGAGAATGTCGGTTTGCTCGCCTACTCGCCCCTAGGCTTTGGGGTACTCTCTGGTAAATATTTGGGTGGCAAAAAACCAGCTGGCGCGCGGCTGACGATGTATGATAGATTCCAAAGATATATTAATGAGCAAGCGCTAGCAGCCACTGAGCAATACGCTAAGATTGCCAGCGATGCCGGACTAGATATGGCGCAGATGGCGCTCGCTTTTGTGAACTCGCGGCCCTTTGTCACAAGCAACATCATTGGTGCCACGAGCATCGAGCAGCTCAAATCAAACATCGATAGTGTTAATCTAACTTTAAGCGATGACGTATTAGCCGCTATCGAAGCGGTACACACCCAGCAGCCGAATCCATCTCCTTAGTTCAGCTAACTAAAGCTGCTAGATTCTAAGGCTGCTAGATTCTAAAGCTATGACGTTTACGCAAAAAGGCGCTAATCGATATGATTAGCGCCTTTGTCATTCACTTATATCGGCTCTTAGCTTAATACTCGTGCATGTAGTTCTGCGAGCCCTTCTTGCATGTGCTGTTGCAACAGATCTGTCAGCTCACTTTTGCTACGGCCTTGTGGGTCGATCGCTTCAAGTGGCAAAACATAAGCGGTGACGTTCTTAGTATCGAGTACTTTTTTTAGACTCTGCTTCATGGTCAGCTTGCCATAATAAGGCAATTCTTGACTTAAGCTGCCGTCTTTATTGACATAGGCAATCACCATCGCTCGTACCGGCACATCAGCGTCGATAGCCGCTTGCAAGAGCTTACCATGAATGCGCTTAATCTTGGAGCCATCGGTAGTAGTGGCTTCTGGAAAGAAAATAACTGAAAACCCTTGGCGCAAAAACTCAGCGATTTGCGCTGCTACTGAGCCGGCATCGCCCGAGCCGCGCTGAATAAACACGGTACCAGCCGCATAAGCAAGCTTACCGAATATCGGCCACTCGCCTATCTCCGCTTTAGATAAAAAGAAAGCCGGACTGACCGTACCAACCACCGGAATATCCATCCATGACACATGATTGGATACCCAAAGCCCATGATACTGCTGTACCGGCTCAACTTCGACAACCTTTATACCAAAAGAGCCGACCATCTTGCGGCAAAACGCTTGGATATAACGCGGTAGTTTTTCGCGCGGCGGGTTCTTAAAAGCGCCTATACGCTGTGCAGCTCGTAGACCACCTGCCATAGTGGTAGTCATACCAACAATTTGCTTACTGCGGCTGAATTGTTTTTTTAATGAAAAGCCTGGCTTAGAATGGCTCATCTGTATCCCTCATCATTGAATGTCTGTAAAAATGGCGTAAGTATAGCAAAATTCTCATAGTCAGTGACGATTTGTTCACTGAGCTTGAATGAGGGTTCTCGTTATTCACTATCTACTATAAACCTATCTTTTGTAAACCCAGTAACATAAAACTGGCGTCACTATGACAATTAGGCTTTAATAACCAGTAATAAGACCGCATATAGACTATTATCTGAACGCGATTATCCGCCTAATTATAGCCGATAATCGCGATTTATTTCCCCCATTTATAGGTGAAAATTTTTGGAATATTTTGAAAGATATGAAGGTGGCGAGCGTGCTGTTTTAGTGCACTTAGACATTCGTCAAATACAAGACCCTGATGATTTGAGCGAGTTTGAGCTACTTGTTGACTCCGCTGGCGCTCAGCGCGTGGAGCTGGTGACAGGCTCACGCTTGAAGCCAGATGCTAAGTACTTCGTCGGCTCTGGTAAAGCCCAAGAGATTGCCGAGTTAGTCAGTGCCAATGATGCTGATATTGTGATTTTTAATCATAGCCTCTCTCCCTCGCAAGAGCGTAACTTAGAAGCTTTAACGAAATGCCGCGTGCTTGACCGCACTGGTCTTATTTTGGATATATTTGCACAGCGTGCGCGTACTTACGAAGGTAAGCTGCAGGTAGAGCTGGCGCAGTTGAACCACTTATCCACTAGACTAGTACGTGGTTGGACGCATTTGGAGCGACAAAAAGGCGGTATCGGACTAAGAGGTCCTGGTGAAACGCAGCTTGAGACCGATCGTCGTCTACTACAAACGCGGGTCAATCAGCTCAAATCTAAGCTTGAAAAAGTACGTCAAACTCGCGCGCAAGGCCGTGCTCGCCGGCAAAAATCCGACGTCCCGACGATATCACTAGTCGGCTACACGAACGCAGGCAAATCTACCTTATTTAACCGCTTAGTCGATGAAAACATCTATGCCGCAGATAAGCTATTTGCGACTCTAGATCCGACTTTGCGCCGTTTAGATTGGCAAGGTGTCGGCCGTGTGGTCTTAGTCGATACGGTAGGCTTCGTGCGTCATCTACCGCATGAGCTTGTCGAATCCTTCCACGCTACTTTGGAGGAAACTTTAGAGGCAGATCTATTGTTGCACGTGATTGATTCTTCTAGTGAGGATATGCACGAGCAGATTTCAGCGGTCAAAGAGGTGCTAGCAGAGATTGATAATGATGTGCCAGTACTCAACGTCTATAATAAAATTGACTTAACGGGCGAGCCTGCGCGCATAGGTTATGCCAACGAAGGTGAGCCAAACCGCGTTTATGTCTCCTCAAAAGACAATTTAGGCATCGAAGAGCTCACACTTGCGGTACAACAGCTGATGACGGGTACTTTGACAACCTTTAATCTCACCTTGCCCTACCATGCTGGACACTTTAAAAACACCTTGTATGAGCTTGGGGTTATCTTAGAAGAAAGCTATAATGATAGCGGCCACGAGTGCTTGGCCATTCGTCTGCCAAGCGAGCGTCTCAAGCAGCTACTAGGGGAAGCAAACCTGCAGCCTATGGAGGTGCTACCGTTAGCGCAAGCGACTTTACTGATGCCTATTCTTGAGCCTTTTGAGCAAAACAATGAGGAAGATTTGCAGCCGTCTGAAGATGAGTCATTAGTAGCGGAAGACTTAACCTACGAGCAGATCTTTGAGACAGATAATGAGTCTAGCGATCATACCGCTATAGATGACAACCCAAGTCCGCAAGCGTAAGAGTTAACATTAAGATTTTAGAACCAGCAAGATAGCTGCTATAAAGTCTGTATTAAGCAATGAGTATATTGGCCATTTTTAGGCTGATGTGCTCATTTTTTATTGTTTGTCTGTCCTGGCTCTTTTGCTATTATCACCGCGCATGAGTTTTTGTTGTAAATACACCGGCCTTTAAGGTTTATTAGTCGCTCACTTCACTATATAATCGAGCGCATTGGTTGTCCCTCAACTAAAGTTTTTTACCTTTATTTCTTTTAAAATGATAGAGTAAAACTTTTACGCAATCCACCCAAAAGCCTAGCCATAGCTATTTGCGATGCTGTTTATCGATAGTTTTCGTCAGTACTTTTTATCAATAGCATGGCGCTTGCTTTTATTCTATCTAGACTCTGTAGTTGCCGTCTTGGCAAGGATAGCTTATGAATGCCCTTACCCAAACCAAACTGCCTTTGTGGTTAGCCTTACTTTTGACGCTCGCCATGGTGGTCATAGTGCGCGAATCAGCGCTACTCCTGTGTCAGTGGGCCGGTATCGAAAAAGCCGCCAACATTGTAGGCCTCGTGGCGATGTTCGTCATTTTAGTCGTTTGGCGCTTGCTCAAAGGCTTACCGGAATGGATCACCAGAGCCAGTAACTTATTGTTAGTCGATAGCGGTTTTGCTTTTTTGCCGGTATCAGCAGGCGCTGGTATTTTATTGTTTGAGTTAGGTGATGAATTTTGGGGCGTCATGCTGACAATGGCTATTAGTACTTTGATACCGCTTTGGGGTCTAGCGATTCTAGCCAACCGCTGGTTGAGCTCTAGCGCTGACAATAAGAGCAGTACAGGCCTGACAACACCTGAAGTTAGCGATAAGTCTGAGTAGCCTGCGCGGCGGAGAATTAAGATGATGTTTAGCAGTGTATTTATGGCGACTCTAGCCGCTATTTTATTGACCTTAGTCGCGCACGTGATCGCGCGTATCTTGGCCAAAAAGATCTCATGGCTGCCTATGGTCATTACCGCTTTGGTATTAGTACTGCTGTTTTTATTTATTACGCAGTGGGATTACGAGCATTATTATAGCGTTGCCAAACCAGTGTTTGATCGCTTGCTTGGCTATGTCACGGTACTGTTGGCTATCCCTTTAGCCGCCATGAATTTTAAAGGTTTGCCGGTTAAGCGCTTATCTATCATTGTCCTTATCGCAAGTGTGATCGGCGCGCTGTTACCGATGTCGTTAGCTTATCTGTTTTCACTCAGTCACGACACTTTGTTGTCCTTTGCTACGCGTTCTGTCACTACCCCTATTGGCTTGAGCGTGGCGGACTTAATCAGTGCACCGCTTACGATGGCCAACTTAATTATTATTGTTTCTGGACTGCTGGGCGGTGCCGTCGCTAGATTCTTATTTAAAAAAGTAGATGACGACAGAGCCAAAGGTTTAGCCTTAGGACTGGCCGCTCACGCGTTCGGCACAGTAGAAGCTTGGCAAATCAGCCCTACCGCTGGGCGCTATGCTGCCTTCGGTCTTGCGGTAAATGGCTTATTGACGGCTGTTTGGGTTCCTATATTTATCAGTGCTTTTAACATCTAAATTTTACCGAATAAATAATTTTGACTAAAAACCTATAGCTATCAATACAATAGGGCTAAGCAATATTTTGTGTTATAGTAAGTAACTATTATATTTTGTATTTATTACTAGTGGTTTGGTTACTATTGTAACTTTACAGAACTGTAACCTTATAGAATTTACTAATAATGCGAATCGCTATAAATGCTTTGTCTGGCTAATACATCAATTATTGATACCATTGTTGAAGCTATAGTTAAAGCTACTGTTGAAGCTATCGTTTCGTCATTAACCGATAAAGAGTGATTTTCTTATGCCGAATACTGCCCCTTTATTGAGTCGCTGCTGGTCATCTATCTTGCTGACCTCTATCGCCCTATCCGCTGTTACCGTGACGGCACACGCTGGTAATATGTACATCTATAAGGATCAAGCGGGCCAAGTCCTCTTGACCAATGTCAGTCCGAGCGGTAATTTTGATAAATTTACCAAAAAAGTCAAAGTCACTTACTACAAAGATGCCAAGGTGCATGAGAGCAATCGCGATAACACCTATAATAACTATGGCACTAGTACCGCTAGTAAGAGCAGTAGTCGTAATGCTTATGATAGCTACATTCGCGCTTCTGCGGCGCGTCATGGCGTCGATCCTGGCTTGATGAAAGCGATGATGCATACTGAATCTGCATTTAACCCCAATGCTCGCTCACCAGTGGGAGCACAAGGTCTCATGCAGCTTATGCCAGCCACTGCCCGCCGCTTCAACGTCCGTAATGCTTGGAACCCTGCAGAGAACATTGAAGGCTCAGCGAAGTATATCGCTTGGCTGATGAAGCGCTTTAATAATAACGTGGAGTTTGCTGTAGCAGGCTATAATGCTGGCGAAGGCAATGTCGATAAATATAATGGTATTCCGCCCTTTAAAGAGACGCGCAATTATGTCAAACGGGTGATGAGCCGCTATCATAGTCTATATAAAAATGATGCTGGCGTCGTGGGTAGTGCCATGATTGCTAGTAATGCTGATAGCAATAGTGGTCTACAAAAAGTAAGCTATGGTACGAGTAGTAATGCTCATAGCGCAAGCTACGTTAACTCTGCTTTTGAGGCGTTACGTTAAGCACTTGTCTATCGTTATGGTTTATAAGTATCAGTATCTAATAGCCCATATCAACGCAAAAAGCCCATTACTTAAGTAATGGGCTTTTTTTGTATTTACTGACTTTAGAGTAAAAACATACTCAAACCTTACTTGCTAGCCGCTTGTGCAGCAGCAACTTCAGCAGCGAAATCTTCTTGTTTTTTCTCAATGCCTTCGCCAACTTCTAGACGTTTGAAACCTAGTACTTTTACGCCCTCAGCTTTTAGTACATCGCCGACTTTTTTGTCATTGTCCATGACGTATGGCTGACGTAGTAAAGTCACTTCGTCTAGGTACTTACGTAGGCCACCTTCAATCATTTTTTCAACGATGTTGTCAGGCTTGCCAGACTCTTTAGCTTTGGCTTCGATGATATCTTTTTCACGAGCCAATACATCAGCAGACACGTCTTCGTCATTAACTGCTACTGGGTTGAATGCAGCAATATGCATCGCTAGGTTTTTACCCGTCTCTTCGTTACCGCCTTCAAAAGACACAACAACGCCGATGCGTAGGCCATGACGATATGACGCTAGGTTGTCGCCTTCTAAAGTCTCTACACGGCGAATTTGAATGTTCTCACCGATTTTTTGTACTAAAGAAACGCGAGCTTCTTCAACGCTCTGGCCATCACCATAAGGTAGTTCAGAGATAGCAGCAACGTCAGTGACGTTGTTTTCGAGCGCAAGATTAGCCACTTTTTCTGCAAATGCAGTGAAGCTATCATCTTTTGCCACGAAGTCAGTCTGACAGTTTACTTCTAAAAGATAGGCTTGCTTATCGTTTTGCGCGATGACAATAGCGCCGTCAGCTGCGATATTACCTGCTTTTTTAGCCGCTTTTGCTTGACCTGACTTACGTAGGTTGTCAATAGCAACTTCGACATCACCATTGGCTTCTTGCAGGGCTTTTTTACATTCCATCATGCCAAGACCAGTACGGTCGCGCAATTCTTTTACCATTTTGGCAGATACTTTTACTTCTGACATAAGAGTTACCTTTTATTATGTATGTGAGTATTGATATGTATGGGGTACACGATACTTATATGTCTCAAGATATATCTGTGAGAGATATTTGCACGTATCTGAACACATTGAATCTTCGTCCAGCAAGTCAGTAACGTGTCAATAACAGATTAATAAACTAATAAGAAGGCATGACGAGTAAAACTTCATCATGCCTATTTTGAGCTGGTTTGAGCTTATATTTACAAGCTCAGCTTGTACGCTATTAATAGCTTTATATGGGTGCCAAGCACTATAAATCAAGGCTTGCCATATCTTAGGGCTATTTATAGATCAGCTTGTGCTTCCGCTGGATTCTTAGTAGCCGGAGCTTCTGCAGGCTGCTCAGTAGCATTGGCTTCAGCTGGTGCTTCTTGCTCAGCAGGAGCTTGCTGGTCAGCTTTACCGCCTGCTTGCGTTTGAGCATATTCTTTACCCGCGATAACCGCATCGGCTACTGCTGTGACATATAGAGTCACGGCACGGATAGCATCATCGTTAGCAGGGATGATGTAATCAACATTATCTGGGTTAGAGTTGGTATCAACGATACCGATAACTGGGATACCTAGGTTTTTGGCTTCTTTGATCGCGATCGCTTCATGATCGACGTCAACAACAAAGATAGCGTCAGGTAAGCCGCCCATGTCTTTGATACCGCCTAAAGAGCGCTCTAGTTTTTCCATGTCGCGAGTACGCTCTAGCGCTTCACGCTTAGTTAGCTTAGCAAACGTACCGTCTTCGCTTTGCTTCTCAAGATCTTTTAGACGGTTGATTGACTGGCGTAGGGTTTTCCAGTTAGTCAACATACCGCCAAGCCAGCGATGGTCAACATAAGGCATGCCAGCACGCTGTGCTTGCTCACGAATAACGCCACTTGCCGCGCGCTTAGTACCTACGAATAGGACTTTGTTTTTCTTAGCGGCTAGGTTGTTGACGTAGTTTAGTGCTTCGTTAAATGATTTAACGGTGTGCTCTAAGTTGATGATGTGAATCTTGTTACGAGCACCGAAAATATAAGGACCCATTTTTGGGTTCCAAAAACGTGTTTGGTGACCAAAGTGAGCGCCTGCTTGTAGAAGGTCGCGCATTGATACTTGAGTTGGGTTGTCTATAGCCATGATATTATCCTTGGTTGGGTTATGCCTCCATCTTACAAAAACGACCTATCTAGCGACACGCATTTGCTAAAGCGTTATTAAATAATCAAAATTATAAAAAAGCACTCAGACAAATTAATCAAATCGCCAAACACCCAGTCATCTTTTATCGTAAGATGTGTGTCATTGGTTGGTTTAAAGAATGCGCCACTTGCGAGGGACAGTTAAACTAAAATATTAAAACCGCCCTGCAATAAATAGCTGCGCTGTATTTTATCATAAAAGCAAGGGTAAGCTCTAGCACTTTGTTGCTTGATGCTTTGATTGATAGCGCTTTTTTTATAGCTTACAGAATGTACTAAAAGCCCTAAGCAAGCGTTTATCAAACTCACTCCGCATCATCAAGGTTAAGATTGCGATCGATTTGCCAAATCAAGAATGCGCCAAGGCTCATCAGCGAAAACATCGCGATACCTATTTTTAATACGGGGTTAACGGGGAATAAGTTTAATAGCAAGCCGCCAAAGATACCGACTGAAAACATCAGTGAGCCTTGCATAGCACTTGCCATACCCGCACGGGTTTTTTGAAAGGCTAAAGCGATAGCAGAAGCGTTCGGCTGGGTCAGTCCTAGTCCTGCAATACAGAAAAAGATGCATCCTAACACCAGCGGCAACCAAGCATCAGTACCGAAAATCAACCCGATTATAAATAATGCAGCAGCAGAGATGACCTGCATCATCGTCCCAAAACGCAGGATACTTAGAATCCGAAATCGGTTAGTGAGCCACTGGTTTAGCTGAGTCAAGCCCACAAAACCTGCCGCGTTCATACCAAAGAGCCAGCCAAAATGAGTCGCCGATACGCCATAAGTATCCATGATAAGCTCGGAAGCTGAGCTGATATAGACGAACATCGCGCCCATCAATAAGCCGCCGCCTATCGCAGGATAGTTGAACCTTGGATCTTTTAGTAAGTCCCAATATTGACTCAGCACTTCTTTGGCTGGGCGAGCATTGCGATTTTCTTCGCTTAAGGTCTCAAAGAAGAAGAACTTGGTGAGTAGTAGATTGAGCATGCCAAAAGCAGCCAAGAACCAAAAAATAGAATGCCAATCAAAAAACTGTAGGAATAAAGCGCCAAGCGAAGGCGCTAAAATTGGTGCCAGACCCATCACTAATATCATGATAGAAAAAGCCTTTGCGGTTTGCTTCGCTGTCAGCCTGTCACGAATTGCCGCTCGCGTCACTACAGCGCCAACACAAGCGCCAAGCGCTTGCACAGTACGGCCTGCAAATAAGACATATTCACTGCTTGTCGTAGCACAAACTATGGATGCGACAACGTAGAGCGCCATGCCAAAATAAAGCGGCTTGACGCGGCCGACGCGATCACTCAGTGGCCCATAGATCAGCTGACCAAAAACCAAACCAACAAAATATGCCGGTACGGAGTTGGCCATAAAAGCGGTCGATACACCAAAGTCATCTGCCATAGCAGGCAGTGCAGGCAAGTACATATCAATAGATAACGGCCCTATCGCCACAATAAGCCCTAGCATCATAATCCAAGCTACCGGTAGCTCTGATGAGCGTACTCTAGTGGCGGCGGCTTTTTGACGAGCAGCCTTTTTGTCATTTGTGACATTGGGTTTTGGAGCAGACATAGTACGTACCGTTTATGATTATGGTGTGAAAGACAGGTTTATAAGGTTAAGGATAGTATTTACCAGTAAACACTACTACGCAAACAAAGCAGCAGACAATCCTATATCGGACTGTCTGCTGCTTTTTCAATGGAGTGATAACGCTTAAAGTATACCGATCATATAATCATTACGATAGTAAGCTCAGTATAAAAAGAATACAGCGGAATTAGGATGAATGTTACGCAGCCTCTGTCAGCGTAGACACAGCACTCTAAGAAAACCTCTATTCGTTTCACGCTAAGCTATTTTCTTAGCTACGGGCCTAAACGGTTAGCGGAATTGACGTTTAGCGAACACCGTGCTCGCTTGTTTGGCTTTTCTAAGCGCAAGTTTGCGATTACGACCAAGCATCAGCTTCATTTGCCACATTTTTTCTTTATACAGCACTAGTGCTGGCTGGTGATGCATGGCATTGATAACACGTTTGCTTGCCAGCACCGCATCAGGGGAGCGCTCTACTAGCTCTTCGGCTAGCTTTTGCGCGTGCTCAAGAGGCGTCTCAGTACAATGACTGACTAGGCCCAGCTCTTTACCTTCAGTAGCATCCACGATACGCGCCGTCATCGCCATCTCTTTGAGTACGTCTTCACGCACGACACCAAGCGCGGACTGAGTCAAGCCCATATCCGGTACTAAACCCCATTTTGCCTCCATAATCGATAGCTTACAATCAGGGTGGCTGATGCGTACATCACAAGCCAGTGCCAGTTGCATGCCAGCACCGATGCAGTGGCCTTCTAGTACTGCAATCACTGGGACAGGCAGATCACGCCATACCAAACAGACACGCTGAAACAGGCTTTGTTTCGGCTTAATCAGCTCCCACATCGCATATAGCTGGTTTTTTGGATTATTCAAATCCCCTAGGTCGATACCGGCGCAAAAAGCACCTTCGCTACCCTTTAATATTACCGCTCGTAAGCTTTTGTCTTTGCTAATATGGCCTGCAACACGAATGAGCTCATCCACCATCTGAAAGCTCAGAGCGTTTTTTTTCTGCGGGCGACTCAAAGTGACAGTGGCTATGTTTTGACTGACACTGACTTGTAGCGTTTGGTATTCATAAGCGGCGATGGCGTGCATGTTAGTCCCTTAAATAGTGGTCGACAAAGTGAACCTTAAAGTGAAAGTTAAAATGAATTTTAATCATAGCAGTGTTATCTCAAAGCTACCCTAGCAATAACTGACTATCCATTCAAATCATCTTCCAGTTCATATCGTTTTCGCTTAGACGGTGATAATTGAGCTCAGAATAAGGCGATAAATCTAGCTTTTGTAGATTATTGAGCGCGGTCATTAAGTCTTCATAATAAGGCTGTAGCATGGCAAACTGTGCAGGAGTGGTATGTTGTACGTTTAACAAGCACTTATCTTCTAGGTTTTGACTGGCAAGACGCAGCTGCGGGACGCCAGTATAGCGACTAGCTCCTAGGATACGGTGAGCAATCTGCGCAAGTATATGACGATCTTTTGCTTGCCAAGCTTGAGCGAGCGCTTCTTTTTCATCAGCGATAGTATCGAGCATCATGATGATAAGCTTCGCTGCCAGATCTGGCTTATTCGCTGAACGGGTCAATGCATCTTGCCAGTCCAAAATATCAGATCTGACAGTGGCGTTTGTCGTAGAGGGCTGCTCTAGAGGTAGTAGCTGCCGATCCGTTGCATAGCTTTGATTTGGTTGCAAATGAACATCAGGCTCTAAAGGACTTTGTGATAGTTTTCTTTGATCGAGATAGTTATAACGAGCTTGAGTGCTATTACGTCCATAGCCTTGAGCTGCCTGAGTATCCGGTAGGTTGTCACGTAGCGTATCGTGTACATTATCACGCAGATAATTATCGCGAATTTTCTTTAGCGATAGCGGACGCAGCATTTTTTTATTGTTTTTCTTGGGGTGTAGCTGGGTTTGTTTACCCTCATTATTGTCTTGATCGCTTACCTTTAACTGAGTGTCATTGGCATTATTGGCACTCAAATCGGCCAAACTCGAATCCTCTATATTAGTGTGCGCCAGCTGAGTACTCGTCGCCATATGCTTGGTTGCGGCGCGCCCTAGCCATTTTTGTAGCACTTGTAGTAACTGCGGCTGGCTAATAGGCTTACCGACATAATCATCTATACCACTAGCAATAAGGCGGTCGCGCTCATCAGATAGGCCGTGAGCCGTCAGCGCGATAATAGGAATATGACTGTCTGCTGCTTCTATTTTTCGGATCTGTTCGGTAGCCTCTCTTCCTGACATTCGCGGCATTTGGATATCCATAAATATCAGATCGATGTCATGATGAGTGGTCGTTGCTTTTTCTGTTGTGGTTTTTTCAGTGCTTGGCTTCAATAAAGATGGCGCATTACTGAGCTGCTCGCGCGCTTCTGCTTTTGAGCGCTGAGTCTTACTCGATAAGCTTTGAGTGGCACTTTTGTTATTGGCTTTGGCTTGCCTAGCCTGCTGTTTACTGATCAGCTCTATCGCTTCAAAGCCACTATTGGCAGTGATGACATGGATACCAAGCTCGCTTAAAAGCGCGTCCAATACCAAAAGGTTAGGCAGATGGTCATCGACAGCGAGTACCGTGATTCCCTGCCAGCGCGGCTCTTGCACTTGTACTAACGCTTTTTTATTTTGAGTGTCTAAAATAGCGTAGAGCTGACGCTTATCCAATGGCTCATACAAGATATCGGCATGATAGCGATTTAGCAGGGCTTGATCAGCCGCCACTTGGTAGCCAAATACCGCCAGCTTACCTTGATAATGTAGCCTGATTTGCTTGAGTAGCGCCATCATATCATCTTGGTTATCGTTATCAACGATCACCCAATCCCAATAGTTATCTTGCTCTTTTAGCGATTCAAGCACCCCTGGCAAGGAGTTGGCTTGAGTCAGCTTGATAGGAAGATTCTGTAGGCTGGCTTTGAGCACTTGTAGGGATGCGGTATGATTGATCCACACCAGCATATGAAACTCGTCGCCCGCTCCCGCTAGCGGTGCAAGCATAGGTAGCGAAATGGTGTTTCCGCTTGCCGCTTCTAACACATCAACGTGGGTTGGCATTCTAAACCAAAAAGTCGCGCCCTTATTAGCGATATTTTCTTGTGCATTATCATAAAAACCAATGTCACCGCCCATCAGCCGAGTCAGCTGTTTTGAGATAACAAGCCCAAGTCCAGTACCACCATACTGCCGAGTGATAGAAGGGTCACCTTGGCTAAAGCTTTGGAACAGCATATTTTGGTCGGCCTCTGAGATACCTTTACCACTATCTTGCACACTAATCATTAGGTAGTTATCTTGATAGTCGTCCAAGCTGACGCGCACGACCACATCGCCATTATCAGTAAACTTAATGGCATTACCTACTATATTGGTCAGTACTTGCTTGAGTCTTAGAGCGTCCCCTACGATCTGCATAGGCACATCATTATAGAACAATACCGCCATCCGCAAGCCTTTTTCAGCGGCGACAGGAGACAACATATCGACCACATCATAAATAGTGCTGTAGAGATCAAACTCGTGACGATCAAGCACCAGCTTACCTGCTTCTATTTTGGAGAAATCAAGCACGTCGTTGACCAGCGCCAATAGATGCGCCGAGGACTTGCGAATAGTCTGCACATATAGATCTTGCTCAGTATTAAGCTCGCCATGACGAGCAAGTAGATTAATAAAGCCGTCAATACTGTTGAGCGGGGTGCGCAGCTCATGGCTGATATTTGCCAAAAATGCCGACTTGGCTTGACTGGTGGATATGGCAGCGTCACGGGCATTACGAATCGAGATGTTTTGCATTTCCATCTCATCAAAGGCTAGGCGCAAATCATCTTCGGTCTGTTCGGCGTGGTTTCTTAGTTCCTGAAAGCTGCTATGTAAGCGGCGCAAGGTTCTGACTAGATCTTGCTGTAGCAAATTTAGCTCGCCGTTAGACTCGGTCAAGATAGGCTTATATAAATTATCAACGGTAGTACGCTGTAGCTGTAGCCGCAGCTCATAAATAGGGGCTATCCAGCGCTTGGCATAGATATTGAGGCTAAGCAGTAATATCAAAATAGTAAG
This sequence comes from Psychrobacter sp. TB20-MNA-CIBAN-0197, assembly GCF_040309765.1. Classification (NCBI taxonomy): domain Bacteria; kingdom Pseudomonadati; phylum Pseudomonadota; class Gammaproteobacteria; order Moraxellales; family Moraxellaceae; genus Psychrobacter; species Psychrobacter sp. TB20-MNA-CIBAN-0197. The sequence continues at coordinate 70,487 of NZ_JBEOPC010000008.1, read as the reverse complement.
TAAACCAGTAATTGCTAAGGCCATAGCGATACGGTAACGCGCCAAATATAACGGCTCATTATCCATATCAATGAGCAGCCACAGCCTTTGATCGGCAGAATCACTTAGAGGTAATCCATAAGCGGTGCCTATGGCGGTAGGCTGCTGCATCATAACGCTCTTGGCAGGATTAATCTGCGGCCACTGTTCTTCTACGCCGTAACCGACACTTGCTAAGACTTGATTACTCTCATCGATAATAGCGATACGCTGCACATGCTGCTCTGACTGTATATTGCTCAGCTTTTCTTGTATGGCAGCGAGCGTTGTTTGAGTTTCTAGCGAGTTGGTCTGCGTAGCCGCTAAACCCTGAGGCTGCTCCAGTAACTTTGGCGCAATCTCAGCGATAGTCGGCTTATAGCGAATGAGCACCGCCTCAGCTAAGGCTTGCTGCTCAGAGTTAGAGGCGCGCATGGTCTCATAAAATACCAATATGCCGCCGACTGCGGCTAGGATGCATATGGGTAAAAACACCAGTAGGATCAACTGACCGTAAGCGCTACTCGTATCAAAGCGTTTTTTATATGCCATGCTAAAAATAAACTCCAACGACTCTATAGGTCACTTCAAAGGAATGGATCGAATGATTGCTAGGACAATTGCGATAATAAATTCCATTTTAGCAGTATTCTTAGCGTCTCTGTGAATCAATCCTCCTGCTCCTTAATTTGCCCCTTAATTCTCATTTGGTCACAAGTAATTAATGATGCGCTAAGCGTAGCCAAAAACAAAATGATATAATAAGACCAGTTTTTATTCACGCTACATTTTATTAGCTTTGCTATAGCGTTTTGGCGATTAGCCATAGCCAGTAGCAAGCTCATTATTCACTATACCTTTGCCTTCACACTAGCCAATAATATGAGCTAAAACACTTCAAAATAGCGCTCATTGCAACATTAACTTTTATTATAATAGGATGCCCCATGTCGTCTACCGCCAATGCTAATTTTATTACTCAAGTCACACAGCTTGCCGATTGCGTGGGTCAGACACCGCTGGTCAGGTTGCAGCGTTTACCTGCGCAAGAAGAGGTGACTGACAGCACTCAACTGCTTGCCAAGCTTGAAGGCAATAACCCAGCAGGCTCGGTAAAAGACCGCCCTGCCTTTAATATGATCTATCAAGCAGAACAGCGCGGCGACATAAAGCCTGGTGATATGCTCATCGAAGCCACTAGCGGCAATACTGGCATTGCCTTGGCGATGGTTGCGGCTATGCGCGGCTATCCGATTACTCTATTGATGCCTACCAATTCAACCCAAGAGCGTAAAGACGCCATGGCGGCCTACGGCGCTGTGTTGATTGAAGTCGATGAAGGTATGGAAGCGGCACGCGATATGGCTTTACAAATGCAAGCTGATGGCAAAGGTATAGTGCTAGACCAGTTCAACAACCCGGATAACAGTCAAGCGCATTATCTCACGACTGGCCCTGAATTATGGCAGCAAACGGGCGGTAAAATTACCCACTTTATTAGCTCTATGGGTACCACCGGCACCATCACTGGCGTCAGTCAATATCTAAAAGAGCAAAATCCTGATATCCAAATCATCGGTCTACAGCCAGATGAAGAAGCGTCTATCGCTGGTATTCGTCGTTGGCCAGCTGCTTATATGCCGGGCATCTATAATGCTGACTTGGTCGATGAGGTTATGGATGTCGATCAAAAAATCGCTGAAGTCTATATGCGTAAGCTTGCCAAGCTCGAGGGCATCTTTGCTGGTGTGTCCTCAGGAGCTGCAGCTTGGGCTGCTGTGCAAGTTGCCAAAGCCAATCCGGATGCGGTGATAGCCTTTATCGTTTGCGACCGCGGCGATCGATATTTATCAACTGGGTTATATAACGTTAATGATGCTGATGATAGTGCTTCAGCTTAAGAGTGTTTATAGCATCGCCTGTTATAGCCGACCAATTATAGCGCTAAGCGCAATTATAAGTGCCATCAGGACTATTTATGAGCCAAGCCCTACCCGCTAATCCCGTCTTAGTATTCGATATCGAAACCATCGCTGATACTGAGGCGGCCCGTCGTATCTATCCACAATTGGCGAGTCTCAACGATGCTGATACTTTAAGTGCGCTGACGGCTATTCGCACCCAAGAAGCCGGGCATGATTTTATGCGCCTGCCCTTACAGCGTATCGTCTGTATCTCCGCTTTATATATCAAAGACGGTCAATTCTCTTTATTTTCCTTAACAGCGGATAGTTTCAGTGAGAAAGAGATACTAGCAAAGTTTTTCCGCGCCTTTAGCGATTTAGAAAAGCTACCACAGCTGATCAGCTGGAATGGCTCAGGTTTTGATATTCCTGTGCTTATTTATCGGGCTATGCAATATGACCTCTCAGCGCCTTGGTTATTTGAAGAGGGCGAGCGTATCAAAAACATGCGCTTCAACAATTATGTCAATCGCTTCCAAACTCGGCATTTGGATCTGATGGATCGGTTTAGTCAGTATGGCGCCTCTCGACGTGAAGCGATGGATGTGGTCGCTAGTCTCTACGGTCTGCCGGGCAAGACGGATGTCGATGGTAGTATGGTTGGGGAGCTGGTCAGTAATGAGGAATGGCAGACGCTATCGATATATTGCGAGTCCGATGTGATGAACACTTGGCTGATATACTTGCGTTGGCTGCGCTTGACTGGACAGCTCTCATCCACAGGGTTTATAGAGTGGCAACAGCAAAGCCGCGATTATCTGACCGGCTTTACGCAAGCCGATGGGCGCATGCGTCATCAAAGCTTTCTTGATGAGTGGTCATTACCTTCTTAGTGACGCTAAGTAAAAGTGATGCTAGCTAAGATATCAGCTATCGGCCGTATTTATTAGTCTCATATTTATTAACCCAGTACACCCATTTTCAATTTTTACTTATTTTTATCATTTATTGCTAAGGCAGGTTTATGCAGCCCACCGACGATCAAAACACTAAGAACAATGTTAATAGCAGTGATGCTACTGCTCAGACTCGCTCTAATAAAAGAGACAGCAAGGCGATTATCACCCCGCCTAATAAAAAGAAATCGAAACCGTCCTCAAAGACTCGTCGGCGCTTAAAAGATGCACCGCCAGTACCTTTTACTATCGACGGTCTTTCTCATGATGGTCGCGGTGTAGCCATCTATGGTAATGGCTTTGGCGCAGATAAGGGTCACCTTGAAGATAAGCATGGCAAAAAAGTCTTTGTCAGCTTTGCTTTGCCAGGAGAGAGCGCCTTAGTCAAGCTGACCAATAGCCGAGCCAGCTTTGAGGAAGGCGATGCTATAGAGGTTACTGCCAACCCCAATCCAGAACGCGCAGTGCCACCTTGCCCGCACTTTGGCGTCTGCGGCGGCTGTAACTTGCAGCATTGGCAACCAGATAGCCAGATCAGCTTTAAACAGTCCGTGCTGGCTGAGATGCTCGAGCATCAAGCTGATGTGCAGCCGGAGCAGTGGTTAGAGCCGGTGGTTGGCGATAGATTAGGATATCGTACGAAGGCTCGTCTTGGCGTGCGCTATGTCGCCAAAAAAGAAACCGCGCTAGTCGGCTTCCGTGAGCGTTCAAGTAACTTTTTGGCCGAGCTAAACGAGTGTCATATTTTAGATCCACGTATCGGTTTTGAGATTGAGAATTTAAAGACGCTAATCAGTACGCTCGAAAGCCGTGACAAGATTGCCCAGCTTGAGCTGGCGATGGGTGAGTATATTCCTGAGCTACCCGATGGTACACAGCCGGTAGCACTGATTGTCCGTCATCTAGAGCCCTTATCAGATGCCGATATCGATAAGCTAAAAGCCTTTTTTGCCGCGCGCAATTGGCAGTTATATCTACAATCTAAAGGCGTCGATAGCATTCAGCGTATCGCTTTAACCCCAGATGACGATATGAGCGAGCAGTTTGGCCATTTATATTACCAGTTGCCTGAATATGACTTAACTTATGAGTTTATTCCGACCGATTTTACCCAAGTCAATCTATCGGTAAACAGAAAAATGACGAAGCTGGCTTGTGATCTATTAGAGCTCAAAGCTGGCGAGCGCGTGCTAGATCTGTTTAGTGGCTTAGGTAATTTTAGCTTACCATTAGCGCGTTTGGTCGGCGAGACAGGCTTGGTGATTGGCGTGGAAGGCAGCGCGGAGATGACTTTACGAGCCGCTACTAATGCCAAGCGCAACGGTCTTGATAACACGGAGTTTTATAGTCAAGACTTGACCCAAGATTGCACAACTGAGCCATGGGCCAACCAAGGCTTTGATGCGCTGCTTATCGATCCGCCGCGTTCAGGCGCTTGGGAGATTATGCAGTATCTACCTAAGTTCAATGCCCAGCGCATCGTTTATGTCTCCTGTAATCCGGCGACGCTTGCCCGCGATACTAAGGCATTGCTTGAGCAAGGGTATCGACTGACTCATGCAGGGGTTATGGATATGTTCTGTCACACCGGTCATGTGGAATCGATTGCTAGGTTTGAAAAAGTATCTGCGTAATCACTTGTTTTGCTAAGTCTATTAAAGCGCCCGGGTTATATTCTATGGCGTAAAGATTATGTTTACGAGTAGCAATATTACAGAGCTCAACTTGAGTTATAGCAGCAAACTGCGATAATAGTCGTGACAGCTATCATAAAATTGCTAAGGTTTTGCAACAGCTATTTATTTAATTATCATTTAGTCTATATTAAAGCACTCTTTAATGATTTGCTTTAACTGCCACTTAACTAAATGCTAGTAACTTGAATAAAAGAGTTTGGCAGCCCTAAGCCTTATAGTTTGATTTTTTAGTATTTTTATAAAAGTTATTACTTGAGCTTATAACTAAAGCGTCATAGCACAAACTAGGATGACTCACCGCTTTATAATAGCTGCTACTTTGGCGGCTGTCTTGGCTTAAGTTTTATAGGTATTGATGATCATTTTTATGATGGATTACCAATATCGCTGTCAACAATCTTTAATAGCTAAAAGGAGCCAGCTGTGGTCAAGATTAGAGAAGGATTGCCCTTAGTAGATGGTCAAACTACCCAAGAAGATAGTGCGAGCTTGGCGGCGCAATTGGTTGCCAACCAACGCTCTCACCAGTCTGCTAATAGCTATGCGCAAATTCCTTTCGATATCAAGCAGCAACTGACTACTCATAAGCTGCATACCACATTTGATCGCTCAGCCGCGCTTGCTTATCATACTCACGACCCAAAACTAGCTGATTACGCTGCGGACTCCTACACTCCGACAGATTTTCCAGATTTAGACCAAGCCAACATTGATGTACCGGCGTGGCTAGATAATGTCGCCGAACGTATCGGCCAAGACTCAGTTCCCAATTTGGCGGCAGCTTGTGAGTTTATTCGCAGCCGTATGAATACCAGTGAGTCTGAGCGCTCAGGAGCTTATGTCACTGGCATCGGTATGAGTGATATTCTCACTTATCTCTATCAGGACGAAGACGCATTAGTCGCTGCGATGCTCTATCGAAGCGCGCGTAAATCTCTGATTTCGCTGGCTGAGATTGAGCAAAATTTTGGCGCTGATATTCGCATGTTAGTCAAAGATACATTAGCGATGGGTAAGCTGTCCGCTATTATTGAAAATAACAAACGCTTAGAAGACCACTTTATTAATAAACAGCGCGACCAGCTCTCTAATATCTATAGCATGCTGATCTCGGTCACTAACGATGTGCGAGTAGTGCTGATTAAGCTTGCTGAGCGTACCTTTGCAATGCGTGAGCTCTCTTTTTCTAGCGCTGAGCGCCAACAACGCGTGGCTCGTGAAGTCATGACGATTTATGCGCCGCTCTCGCATCGATTAGGGATTGCTCAGCTTAAGTGGGAGCTTGAAGACTTAGCGTTTCGTTATCTTGCCCCTGATCGCTATAAAGAAATTGCCAAGCTATTATCTGAGAAACGTAGCGAGCGCGAAGCTTATATTCAGCGGGTAGAGAGCAAGCTTAATCAAGCACTCATCGATGCTGATATCGTAGGCGAGGTTTCAGGTCGGGTCAAACACATCTATTCTATTTATCGTAAAATGAAGCTCAAAAGCTTATCTTTTGATCAGCTCTATGATATTCGTGCGCTGCGTGTCTTAGTCCAAAACCCTGCAGATTGCTACCACGTCTTAGGCTTAGTACACGGCTTGTGGCGTTATATCCCTGAGCAGTTTGATGACTATATTACCAACCCTAAGCCCAATGGTTATCGCTCCCTACATACCGCTGTCATCGCAGAGAATAAATCGCTTGAGATACAGATTCGTACTAATGAGATGCATTTTGAAGCTGAGCTTGGCATGTGCGCGCACGTTAACTACAAAGAAGGGCTGAAGAATAAAAAGGACAACTATCTCAACCAAAAAATTAGCTCGCTACGTCAGCTATTATCCATCAATAACGAAGCGCGTAATCAAGCTCAAGGCGATAATGAGAGCGACGTAGAGTATGATCTAAATGACTTTGATGAAGATGAACAAGCCATTGATTTTGATGAGCTTGAGCGCATCTACGTCTTTAGCCGTGATGGCGACATTATAGAGCTGCCTAAAAATGCCACTGTGCTTGATTTTGCTTATTATGTGCATACTCAAGTCGGTAATCGCGCGCAAGCGGCTCGGGTCAATCAGCGTTATGTGCCCCTCACCTATCAGCTCAAAACCGGTGAGCAAGTGGAGATTATTACCAAAGCTTCGCGCGAGCCTAATCGCGACTGGCTAGTTGCTTCTTTGGGTTATATTCATACTAGCCGTGCCCGCTCCAAGCTGCGTCAATGGTTTAATAAGCAAGACCGCGATAAAAACCTTGAGATTGGTCGACATATGCTCAGCCGTGAGCTTGAGCGCTTATCGGTGCATCCAAACAGTATCGATCTGAATGACTACACTCAGTTTTTTCATGTCAATACTCCTGACGATATTATCGTCGGCTTAGTCACCGGTGAGATTGGTCTGAATCAGCTGACAGGACATATCTCCAGGCAGCTACATTTAGAGCCTGAAAAGCAAAAAGCTGAGTTCACTCCTACTATCGACCCAAAAACCACGGGCAAAGCGGATGCCTATAAGATTTATATAGAAGGTTTGGATAATATCGAGATCAATTTGGCAGGCTGCTGTCATCCGATACAAGGGGAACCTATCTCAGGATATATCACCTTATCACGCGGCGTCAGCATTCATAATCGTGGCTGTCCTGAATATGAACGTCTAATAGAGCGCGATCCTGAGCGCGCTGTTAGTGCAGCTTGGAGAGCAAAATCCGGGCGTTATCAGCCTGTAGACATTCACATCGAGGCGTATGATCGCCGTGGCTTACTACGCGACTTGACTCAAGTCATCGATAAAGAAAGCGTCAATATCCGTCAAGTGGACACCACAAGTAACGATGATAATATTGCTTTTTTGAAGTTCCATGTTGAGGTAGCAGGATTGGCGCATTTATCTAAACTGTTAGCCAAACTTGAACAGCAGCCTGGCATATTGCACGCACGCCGAGCGGTTGCGCCTTAATACAGCACTGCTTTAGCACTGATAATTACTCAAAACCATTCCTTTAAAGGTCATGATATAAACGCTTATGCCTGAATTACCCGAAGTCGAAACGACCAAGACTAGTCTTGCGCCTTTACTTAATAAGACTGTAGAGACAGTACAAGTGTTCCAGCCTAAACTGCGCTGGCAGATGCCTGATGACTTGCAATCCTTGGCCAGTTACCGCTTACAGAATGTTGAGCGCCGTGCAAAATACTTGATTTTAAGCTTTGTACCATCAGCGCAGTTATCACAAAGTACGGAGTCAAATAGCGATAGCCGTAAGCTGATTATTCATTTAGGCATGTCAGGGAGTTTGCAGCAGCACGCTTATGGTACTGAAAAACGTAAGCACGACCATTTGATACTCACCTTTAGTGATGAAGACAATACCCTTAGTCAATTACATTATCACGACCCAAGACGTTTTGGCGCGGTACTTTGGTATACCGATTATAAAACCAAACTACTCGATCACCTCGGGCTTGAGCCGCTATCTGATGATTTTAATACCGACTATCTATATCAGGTCATTCAACGCAGCAATAGTGATAACAGTGCCAGTAAAAATGACATAGATAAGAAAAAGATAACGAACAAAAAACCTATCACGCGACCGATTAAATCAGTCATTATGGAGCAGCAAGTCGTAGTGGGCGTCGGTAATATTTATGCTGCCGAAAGCCTTTTCTTATCGGCGATTCACCCCGCTACTCCTGCTAACAGCTTATCTTATGAGCAGATAGCGCTACTGGTTGAACATATTAAAGCAATTTTAGATAAAGCCATTACGCTTGGCGGCTCTACTCTACGCGATTTCACGGTAGCTAGTGGCCAAACAGGCTACTTTCAACAAACCCTAAATGTTTATGGGCGACAAGGCGAAGATTGTCCGAACTGCGCCGCTACTCTGGATAATATCAAGCTCAATGGGCGCGCGAGTGTCTTCTGCCCTGAGTGTCAACCGCTACCAAAGCCAAATCGTTAGCTACATGACTCACTAAAGCTTTATAGAAAGTAGTCAAGACAAAAGTGATTCATTAAGCCGTTAATGATAAAGCTAAAGGTGGAGCGCATGGATTTATATTGCTAATCGCCCAACATCTTGGTTTAATAGTAGCTATGTTTAATAGTAGTTGTGCTCAATAATACTAACGTTTAGCAATAGTCTTAGCCTCTATCTTCCACCCTTATTTTAGGATGACATCATGACTGTCAAAACTCGCTTTCAACATGCTGTTAAGTCCAAGCTTTTAACCGTTCTTACTAGTATCAGCCTTGTAGTTATCACTATGAATCCAGCCTCAGCGGCAATCGAGATTGACGAGACAGATTTTGGTCCTTCATATGACACTATGGTAGTCGATACGGTAGTAGGTAAGCCGTTGCAATTAGTCGCCGCCGTTACTGGTACAGCCGCCTATTTAGTTAGCCTGCCTTTCGCCGTCGTCGGTGGTAATGCGGATCAGTCGCAGCAAAAACTATTTGTGGAGCCTTGGGAAGCGATGAGCCGCTGTTTGGGCTGTACCGTCGCCGAGGATAACTACTACAAGTCGCAAGCAGTCGATGATAATACAGTGCGCATCGTAGTCGATCAGCCCTCCGAGATCTTGATTAATACTAACGACTACGTCGTAGTAACTCCTTAGTAGCGTTAATACGTTAGTAATAGCAATACCTTAATAATAGTAGCGTTGCAAGCTCAATGCACAGTTAATTATTATTCGCTGACTACTCTTATCTATTATAAATTTTTGACATAAAAAAAGGCTAACACGAGGTTAGCCTTTTTGCATTGTGACACTAAGTCAAATCAAGGTTTATGCGTTCTTCTTACGACCGTGACGCTTACGCTCACTTTCCGTCAAATAACGCTTACGGATACGGATAGCTTTTGGTGTCACCTCGACCAACTCATCATCTTGAATAAATTCAAGCGCTTGCTCAAGGGTGAACTTAACCGCTGGCGTCAAGGTCAAAGCCTCATCCGTACCACTAGCACGAACGTTAGTCAGCTGCTTAGCTGTCGTAGGGTTCACAGCCATATCATCATTACGCGAGTTTAGACCGACGATCATGCCTTCATAAACTTCAAGCTGAGGCTCTGCAAATAACTTACCACGCTTTTGTAGATTAAACAGAGCGAAGCCTAAACAGGTACCATTAGCCATTGAAACCAACACACCGTTAGTACGACCACCGACATCACCGATCTTTTGTGGACCATAATGCGAGAAGCTTGAGGTCATGATACCCGAGCCTGAAGTCAAGGTTAAAAACTCAGAACGGAAGCCAATTAGACCGCGAGCAGGTATAGTCGCTTCAATACGCATACGACCTTTACCATCAAGCTCCATATTGGTCATCTCGCCTTTGCGTAGACCAACCTGCTCCATGATAGCGCCTTGGTGCTCTTCTTCGATATCGAAGACGACGTTTTCATAAGGCTCTTGTAGTTTGCCATCGACTTCTTTGACGATAACTTCTGGGCCAGATACACCCATCTCAAACCCTTCACGGCGCATATTTTCGATCAATACTGACAAATGCAGTTCACCACGACCAGAGACTTTGAATTTATCTGGAGATTCAGTATCTTCCACGCGCAGAGCAACGTTATGAATCAGTTCACGCTCTAGACGCTCACGGATATTACGCGAAGTCACAAACTTACCATCACGGCCTGCAAATGGTGAGTTATTCACTTGGAAGTTCATCGAAACGGTTGGCTCATCCACAGTCAATGCTGGTAGTGCTTCGACATGATTTGGATCACAGATAGTATCAGAGATATTAAGCGCATCGATACCTGTGATACAAACGATATCACCAGCCTGTGCATCTTCAACATCAATACGATCGAGGCCATGATAACCCATGATTTTAAGAATACGACCATTACGCGTGTTACCGTTTTTATCAATGACTGTAACTTGAGTATTGGTAGACACTTTACCACGTTGAATACGGCCAATACCGATAACACCTACGAAGCTGTTGTAATCAAGGCTAGATATTTGCATACGAAATGGTGCGTCAGCATCCACTTGTGGCGGCTGTACTACATCAACGATGGTTTTAAACAACGGCGTCATATCTTCAGCCAGATCATCAGCATCCAGACCAGCAATACCGTTTAACGCTGAGGCATATACCACCGGGAAATCCAACTGCTCATCAGTTGCGCCAAGGTTATCAAAAAGATCAAAGATCTGGTCCATAACCCAATCAGGGCGTGAGCCAGGACGGTCAATTTTATTGATAACGACAATAGGTTTCAGGCCTTGTTCAAACGCCTTTTGTGTGACGAAGCGAGTTTGCGGCATAGGGCCGTCAACAGCGTCAACGACTAACAATACACAATCGACCATCGACATGACGCGCTCAACTTCCCCGCCAAAGTCGGCGTGACCTGGGGTGTCGACAATGTTAATACGATATTCAGTATCATCAGAGTTATCTGTCCATCTGATCGCTGTGTTTTTAGCTAAAATGGTGATGCCACGTTCTTGCTCAATATCACCAGAGTCCATCGCACGTTCGGCAATATTAGCACGATCGCCAAAAGTACCTGATTGATGTAATAACTTATCAACCAAAGTAGTTTTACCGTGGTCAACGTGGGCAATAATTGCAATATTACGCAAGTGTTTAATATCGTTCGCCATATAAAATGCTCGTTTTGTCTTAAGAAAATACAGTAGCCGTCTATGCTACTGGATAAATTTTATTTACCAATTTAGCAAAAGCTTTACGAAGATAGTAGTCAATCGTCATTTGCGTACGATTAATTAGGAGGCATAGACGCCGTAATTTTCGATTTAGGACACTAAATAATACATTTAGCGCCCTAAAGATCTTTTTGGCGTAAGGCTTACCGCGTAAAGTGCTGATAGTGACAAATCTATTGCTAAATAGCAGCAATAATAGGTGACTTGTCCATTTGCAAAATGTTTGGGCGGATAGTATAACATTAATGCAAATACTTTTTTGCATTAAGTTATTTATATCATTACTTTTTATACAACGAAAAAAGCCACCTTTAAAGGTGGCTTTTTTGTACAACAACTAAGGTATCAATTTGCTACTTACTGAACAACCATATCTTTAGTTTGTTCTACAGTCATTGTTTTGTCACCAGTGATGATGGCATAAACACGACGGTTCATAGCGCGACCTTCTTCAGTATCGTTATCAGCGATAGGCTGGTCGTAACCGTAACCTACAGTTGATAGACGGTTTGGTGCGATACCGAACTCGTTAGTCAACATAGACTTAACCGCTACAGCACGGGCTTCAGATAGACGTTGGTTATAACGTGCTGATGGGCCAGTTTTTGAAGCATGACCTTCAATGCGGGCAGTTGAGTTTGGATACTCACGCATCTTCTCAGCTACTTTAGCGATTTCAGGCTGATACTGTGATTTGATAGTAGATTTGTCGTTATCAAAGAACACACGTAGCTCCATTTTCAACTCATCAGTAATATCTACTGGAATTGGGCAACCACGTTCGTCAACGACGACGTTCATTGGAGTACCTGGGCAAGCGTCTAGTGAATCAACAACACCATCACCGTCAGAGTCTACGTCTTCTTCTACAACGACTACTGGTGGTACATAGACGTCAGGCTCTACAACTGGTGGCACTGCTACAGTAGGCTTCAAGTGACCACCTAGTACAACTTCTAGACCAGCTAAGGCCATGCCTTCCCACCAGTTGTTATCGAAGTTATGGATAGCACGAGCTTCACCGCGTAGGCTTAGTGCGTCATTGATGCGGTACATAGCACCTAGACCTAAGTTACCGATAGTGTCTTTAGTACCTGAAACTTTGTCACCGTTGCTGTCTTCGATTTCGATTTTAGATTGACCGGCACCAACTAGCATGTATGGCTTGAATGCATTTTCAGTGTAACCACTGAACTCTTCAAAACCAACTAAGAAGTTACCAGAGATCATTTCTTGTTCTGCGTCGAAGTTATCAGAACCGTCTTGGCGGATAGCGTCAGTGTTAGATACACCATACTCTACTTGGAACTGAGTAGAAGGCGTTAGCTCGATACCTAAAGCGGCACCAGTATATAGACCGTCTTCTTTGTAGTAACTGTCACCATTGCCACTATAATCTTTTAGTAAATCAGCTTGGTCATCATCAGCGCCTTCGCTGTAATGATAGCCTAATAGTAACGGGCTGATAGTAACACCAGCGTTAGCCGCTAGTGGAGCAGCTGTTACAGCGAACAGAGCTAGAGCGATTTTATTCAATTTCATGAGCTTCCTCCAAAGGATAATTTAAGTGGATAAAACAAGTCATACCACTTCCTAAGATATGTTAACTACACACCTATCACGAATGTGTCATTATACAACAAAAGTAATTAGGAAGTAGCTTAGCGATTATTAATTCAGTTTACAACTTTTTTTATCAGGCAGCTACACATTATTACACGATAATAGGGTAACTAAAACAAACTTGAGATACATTCCTGATATCAACTGACATAACCACAATCTTTTTGTTTTTGACCTTAGACTTATGGTTACTAAACCTACCTAAATAATATCAACTTCTTTATTTGTTGTATCTAAGTATTCTAATACATCCTTGTAGCTTTCTCTATTCATAAAACGCTCAATTCACTAATTGAAACATTTTTTGACAGTTGGGCTATATTCTGCTTATATATACTAGTAAACATTATTTCACTTGCTAGCACTAACAATCCTATTAGAATTGGACTTATTATTTATCCAATAACAGATAGTGCTATCACTGAAGATAAATACAGCGCGCAAATACAATTTATGTCAGTAGTGCGCTGTAGGCTTTACTCATTTATTTAAGATTTACTTTAGACCGCATTCCCCTATTAATTAGCAATTAGCTCAGGGCGGTAAGAAATCATGTACTCTTTAAATCATCCATTACACATATATTCGTTTATATTAATATTATTATTTATATACTTTATTTTCAGTTATACTATCGAGCGACGCTCATGCCAGATTCAAAGGAATCAGGGTTTTACCTTAGTAGAGCTTATCGTAACTGTCTGTGTTTTAGCGATAATAGCTATTATTGCTGCGCCATCTATATTAACTCAGTTAGCCAATATGGAGTCTAAGCGCATCAGATACGACATAAGCTCTATGTTAGCTACTGCAAAAGCGGAGAGCTATTTAAGACGTCAAAATCTAATTGTTTGTTTATCAGATTCAGCAGGACGTTGTCATAAAAATAGCAATAAAGCGATGTTACTATTCTTTGATCACAACGATAATCAGCACTTCGATATTTCTACAGATGAGTTATTAGAGCAACAGCGCTTGTCTCCTAGGTATGCTCAGCTACATCTGCGAGCAGGTAATCGGCATTATATTAAGTTTTGGGGCGATAGCGGTAGGCCTCGAGGATTTTTTGGTCATATCAAATACTGTCCTACCTCCAGCTACAATCAAAGTAAGTATCAAATATCTTTTAACCAAGGCGGTATTGTGAAATACAAACCTGACGCCGCTCATCCGACTGGCTGTTAATCATTTTTTAAGTTTCTAAACAGAAGAGAAGTTATTGATAACGCTGTTGCTGTTGCCATAACAGACGGCTTTGTAGCGGCTGATAATCGAGTAGCTGATCGATAAGCTGACGATGTATGCGCGACCATGAGTTCAAAGTTGAGCTTTCAATACCGAGCTGAGTCATTGACAGTATTTCTTGACCACGAAACAAAGTTGCTGCTGAGGAAGAAAGGTCTGCTGACTCCTCTGCTACCACTGGTACAAAGCCAGTATCAGCTAAGAATCGATAAGTAGTCTCTGCCTCGATAGCTTCTAAGTTACTATCCTGCGTTAAGCTCAGTGCAAAGCCTAACTCTTTAAACAAGTGCTGCTCGAATTGACGTAGACACAAGCGCAGCTCATCGGCTGTTAATGGCTGTTTGAGTAAATTTAAACTATCTTGATAATGTTGCCATAGCACTGGCATAGGATCTTCGCTAGGAAGTAGCTTCCATAGTATCTCGTTGAGATATAAAGCCGCGTATTGCTGTTGACCGCGGATCTGACCATAGCGTGGGTTATGAGCGGCTGGCGATGTTACTGCTGATGACTGGTTTGTTGCAGGGGTAGGCTCATCGTTTAATAGGCGATCGAGCTGACTGATGGTAATTTGGGTAAAAGTTTTAAGATCACGCTTACCGGTAGCAAACAGCTGTAATGGTGCAAATAGCGGCGCGCCTTTTTTGCCAATACCATGTACGACGCCATGCTGCTGAGAAAAAAGGTAGTAGATCGCACGTTTTTCTTGGTAGGAGCGCTGATGTAATAAATAACCTACTAATGCTTCATTGCGCATCTATTATTACCTCAGCGTTTATTGATATCTAGTTAGAGTATTTGGTTCTACTAGTAGTACCTTAATACCCTAAGCTATTTAGAGCACGTTCATCATCTGACCAACCGCGTTTGACTTTAACCCAAAGCGTGAGCATGACTTTTTTGTCAAACAGCAGCTCCATATCTTTGCGAGCGACTATACCCACTTGTTTAATACGCTGACCTTTCTCGCCAATGACAATGGCTTTTTGACCACTACGCTCGACAAAGATAGTTGCATCAATAAAAGTCATAGCTTTGCGAGGACGCCCGGTTTTAGGGTCTTTATGCGCCGCTTCATCTTTAAAGCCATCAATTTGTACCGTCAGATCATAGGGTACTTCATCTCCGGCGCTACGCATAATTTTTTCGCGGATAATTTCACTGGCTAAGAAACGCTCTGAGCGATCGGTGATTTGCTCTAGATCGTAAATAGGATCTGCAACAGGCAAATGCGAAGCAATAACTTCTTGCAAGCGGTCCAAGTTTTGGCTCTTCAAAGCAGAAACCGGTACGATATCGGCAAAATCGAAGCTTTCATTGAACGTTTCGATTAATGGTAATATCACGCCCTTATCTTTTAGCGTGTCGGCCTTATTGATAATCAAAACAACCTTTAGGTCAGTCTCACCCAGCTTTTGTAGAGTCAATAAATCATCTTCACGCCATTGATCTGAGTCTACTACAAACAGTACCAAATCCACATCGACTAAGGCTGATAATGCCGCTTTATTCATGCGCTCATTGATCGCGCGCACTTCATTGTGATGAATGCCTGGGGTATCCACGAACACCGCCTGCATCTCATTGGTACTCAAAATACCATGAATACGGTGGCGCGTCGTCTGCGGTTTACGTGAGGTAATAGAGAGCTTTTGACCCAAAAGATGGTTCATCAGCGTCGACTTACCTACATTTGGACGTCCGACAATGGCCACATAACCGGCTTTGAAATTCTCTGCAATGTCGTTGTGACTATTCGCTGAAAAGAAACTATCGATTGCGTCGTCATTATCAGTAGTGTTTGGTGTCTCGGCACTGTTGTCAGCAACATTAGCTGTTTGTGATTGCACAGTCGCTAACGACTCGCCTATCTTTCTACTGTTTTTAGGCGTGTTAATTTCGGTGTTTGGCTCAGTTTCGTTATTTTGGCTCATATTATTGGCTTTGTCTTTAAGGTTAAAGTAATGACTTTTATAGTAAAAGAATTGATACTTTAAGGATAGTTATAAAAGGATAAGAGTAAAGAGTAAGGCTTATCTTAAGGGCGTTTTTTTATCGCTTTGGGGAGTTTGTGCAACTGATTGATCATCAGCTCAGCTGCTTTTTGTTCGGCGATACGGCGACTCTCGCCAGACTCAGTCACATCAGGGCACTGACTGATATTTACCTGACAGCGAACAACAAAAATCTGATGCGGAGCGTTACCGCGAGTTTCTATTAATTCATAAACCGGAAGCTCGAACTGCTTAGATTGTAGCCATTCTTGCAGGCGGCTTTTGGCGTCTTTTAGCACTTTTTTTTCATTGACGTTTTCTATCAACTCCCCATACCAATCTAGCACGCAATTACGGGTAATATTAATATCTTGACTATCGAGATATATCGCGCCGATTAACGACTCTACCGCGTCGGCTAAAATAGAAGCACGGTTACGACCGCCGCCCTTACGCTCACCAACACCGAGTATGAGATGATTCGACAGCTCTAGGTTTTGCGCTATGATGACCAGCGACTCTTGGCGAACCAAAGTCGCGCGCATACGTGTCAGGCGTCCTTCGTTTTGCGTAGGATAACGATGGTATAGAGCTTCACCTACGATCATTCCGAGCAGCGCATCCCCTAAGAACTCTAAGCGCTCGTAGTTTGTTTTACTATCAAAAGAGCGATGAGTCAAAGCCAGCTTAGGTAAGCTTGGATCATTAAAAACATATCCAAGCTTGCGCATCAGCACTTCTAAGCCCTGAATAAAACTTGGGGTTAATGTTAGCGCGTCAGTAACGGTGCTTGTTTTATGACTAGCAGGCACGGGCTTTGCTTTATGCTGCGGCGGATTTGATTTCATGCGTGGCTTTTGGCTATCCTTTTATCGTATTAATATAGCAGCTTAATGAGTGCTTATTCTGCTGACGTCCCATCGATATCGCCTTCAAAGCGATTGACGATATCAACGTTTGCAAAAAAGTTATTGGTTTCTTGGTAATTTTTATAAATCGCCAATTGTCCTGCTTTTTTATTCGTAAAGGTAAAAATATCTTGGGCTACAGTATCGTAGTAAGCGTTGATATTCAGTTGTCTATTGACGCGTTCAATATACTGAGTCGATGTCTCGTTATTAGCATTCGCTTCTTTTAACTGAGCCGCTAATAGCTTCGTCAATTGATAATCGCCCACTTGCGCAGGCGCAATAGCTAAGGTTAGCTTACCTGCTATGACGATAATGATTAATAATAAAATTATACTAGTCACACTGCCGCGCTGTGCAGATAAACTGTTTTGCTTCATCCTTACGCTTCCTATATAAAATGGGTAAGCTGAGTAAGCTGGTATCGTTAGTCGATGGAGCCATTGCGATCAAAAGTTGGCATACTTAGACCGGGCGGCTTATGCATCCAAATATAAACAGCTTTTCCGGCTAAGTTCTCATCAGGAACAAACCCCCAAAAACGGCCATCTAAGCTGCGGTCACGATTATCACCCATGACAAAATATTCATTTTCAGGAACCGTGATACGCCACTGATTCCCAGCCGAGCTCACTACCTCTGACGCTTGCTGCTGTAAAAAAGGCGCATATTGTGAGCTGTTCATGCCTTTTAGATAGCGAACCAGATGCTCATGCTCGCCTTGCGTCTCTTTAAAATACTGCGCTTGCTCTTCTTCTAACTGCCCCATTCTCGTCGCTTCGGCGTCAGTTAGCACTTCACCTGGCGCAATCTGACCTGCTGGATACAGCTGTGAGGTCAATTCCGGATTGGCAGCAAAGTCGACGGACTCTGTTTTTACCTCTGTACCATTGATAGCAAGAGTACCATTGTCATAACTGACTGTATCACCCGGCAGGCCAATAACGCGCTTGATATAATGCACACTTGGATTTTCAGGATAACGAAATACAGCGACATCGCCGTGCTCAGGATCACCTGTATCAATAACTTTACTATAAGTTAAAGGCAAGCGCACGCCATAAGCAAACTTATTTACCGCAATAAAATCGCCAGTATATAGCGTCGGCACCATAGAAGAGGATGGAATATTAAAAGGCTCAATCAAAAAAGAGCGTACAATTAAGACCACTGCCAGTACTGGAAAAAAGTCATAAGCCCAGCGCACTAGTAGGTTTTCTTCGCCGGGACCACGCGTTTTTCGTTGCTTCAAAGCCAGTTTATCTAATAGCCAAATCAGCCCTAAACCTAGCGTTAGTGGCACTAAAATTAAGTTAAAATCAAAATCCATCAAAGTGCCCTTCAGCTATCAAAAAATGACTCATTTTGCCACATTCACTTTATCGCTTCGTTTAAAACCGTAACTATTCTGATATCAAACCATCGGTAGTCGTAATGATTTATTAACTATCGACCTGCAATACTGCTAAGAAGGCTTCTTGTGGTATCTCCACACTACCTACTTGCTTCATTCGTTTTTTACCTGCTTTTTGCTTAGATAACAGCTTTTTCTTACGCGAAACATCACCGCCGTAACACTTAGCCAAGACGTCTTTACGCATCGCTTTAACCGTGCTACGACCAATAATCTGACTGCCAATCGCTGCCTGAATTGCGACATCGAACATCTGGCGCGGGATCAGCTCTTTCATCTTACCCACTAGCTGATTACCACGGAAACGCGCTTGATCTTGATGCACAATCATCGCTAGGGCGTCGACTTTATCGCCGTTAATCAGTACATCAACCTTGACCAGTTTATCGACTTGATAGCGCTCAAAGTTATAATCTAAGGATGCAAAGCCGCGTGAGACTGACTTGAGTCGATCAAAGAAATCCATGACCACCTCGGCCATTGGAATATCAAAAATAAGCTGTACTTGCTTACCCATAAAGCGCATATCGACCTGTACACCGCGGCGCTCAATACATAGGGTCATAACGTTACCCAGATAGTCTTGTGGTACTAGTATCTGACAGCGCGCTATCGGTTCACGAAACTCTTCGATATTGTTAGGCTCAGGAAGTTTTGATGGGTTATCAACGTAGATCACCTCGCCATCTTTCTTTTCTATCTCATAGATAACCGAAGGCGCAGTGGTGATTAGATCCAAGTCATATTCGCGCTCAAGACGCTCTTGGATAATCTCCATGTGCAGCATACCCAAAAAGCCACAACGAAAGCCAAACCCTAGCGCATCAGAAGTGTCTGGCTCAAAAAACAGTGACGCATCATTGATTTGCAATTTTTTCAGCGCTTCGCGGAACTTTTCAAAATCGTTAGAATCTACCGGAAACATCCCTGAATAGACCTGCGGAGTGATTTGCTTAAACCCTGGAATACGATCGACGTCAGGCGTTTTTTCGTGAGTGATAGTATCCCCTACTGGCGCGCCAGCGATATCTTTGATCCCAGCGATGATAAAGCCAACTTCACCCGCCTCTAAAATACCAGTATCTAAAGGCTTAGGTGTAAAGACACCAATTGAGCTGACCGGATGCGATTCTTGGGTCGATTTGATATAAATCTTATCGCCCTTACGCACGGTACCTTCACGGACTCTCACTAAAGACACAACACCCAAATAGCTATCAAACCAAGAGTCAATAATGAGCGCTTGTAGCGGGGCGTCGCGATCGCCTGTCGGTGCTGGGATACGCTCAACTAGCGCCTCTAATAACGCCTCCACGCCCAAGCCTGACTTGGCAGAAACGCGAGGGGCATCGATTGCCTCTATGCCGATGATATCTTCAATCTCTTGAATGACGCGCTCAGGCTCCACTTGCGGTAGATCAATCTTGTTAAGGACAGCCATGACTTCTAGGCCCTGATCGACTGCGGTATAACAGTTGGCAACCGACTGCGCCTCAACACCTTGCGCCGCGTCAACGACTAACAGCGCGCCTTCACAAGCCGCTAGTGAGCGCGATACTTCATAAGAAAAATCAACGTGACCTGGCGTATCGATAAAGTTTAGCTGATAACGCTCACCATTAGGATGGTCATAATATAGCGTGACCGACTGCGCTTTAATGGTGATACCGCGCTCACGCTCGATGTCCATAGAGTCAAGCACTTGCGCCTGCATCTCACGATCTTGCAGCGCGCCGCACATCTGAATAAAACGGTCAGCAAGGGTCGACTTGCCATGATCAATGTGGGCAATGATAGAAAAATTACGAATATTGGCTAATGCAGTCACAAAGCGCCTACTAAATAAAGGATGATTGGATCGTAGTTGTTAGTTGCAAAATCGCGTCTCTAGCATTTATTACAACGTACTTATACGTGCAGGTATTCTAGCAGTTTTTAGCTCTAAAGTAAGGCGATTTTATTTGACAAGATTGGTGCATAACAAAAAACGAGCGTTTTTGATGGAGTCATTCTCGATTGAGTATAAACATTGATTATAAATAAAGAAAGGCCTGATACCATTAACAAACGGCGCAACACGATTTGTCGACTCTACGCTTGAGGTAAAACTTCAGGCAAAAAAAAACCAACCGCTAAGGATTGGCTTTTTTGAATATGGTGGCGATGAAGAGACTTGAACTCTTGACCTCACGATTATGAGTCGTGCGCTCTAACCAGCTGAGCTACATCGCCATTTAAGGCTCGGTATAATACCGATAGCATCGACTTGCGTCAACCCCAATCTGACATTTTTTGCAAAAAAACTGCTTTAACTGCTGAAATAAAATAGCAAACCGAATAAGCAAAATAGGTTTGGCAGACCGATAAGCCGGGTTCTGTCGTGGACAATCATTCCTCTAGGCGTATCATCGCTAATACGCTCAAGCAACCTACCCGCATCGAACGCGGGCCGCGCCATACCGATGCCTATTTGGTCTTGCTACGCGTGGAGTTTACCTTGCCGTGAGATGTTGCCATTCACGCGGTGCGCTCTTACCGCACCCTTTCACCCTTACCTCACATGCTGATGCGAGGCGGTCTACTCTCTGCTGCACTGGTCGTCAGATTACTCTGCCCAGCCGTTAGCTGGCACGCTGCCCTATGTAGCCCGGACTTTCCTCCCCTGCAATTCTATCTATTAAAAATAACAAACAGTATGCAGCGGCGATTGCCTAGTCTACCAAGCGCGCTAGTATAGCAAAACTAACGCCTGTATGGGAATGTCTTTTCAGCTTATTTTTAGAATGACTTTAATGACCTTAAAAGCATTTTAAACACTTAGATAAACGCTGTTGGCAAGGCTATGTCAGCATCATCTGAATGTTCATTTGCTTGTTTGGCTAAAACCAGCCAGTGCGCTTTGGGGTAATAGCGCGCCAAATAGGTTTGCAAAAAATCAATGGTACTGTTTGCAATCTCAGCATCCGTTTGCTCAGCATCATCATGGATATGATTGTAAATCACACTATGGATCATTAAGCCGCGCGATTTTATGGCTTCTAAGCTTAGTAACGTATGATTGATGCTGCCCAGTCGGCCAGAGGTGACCAAGACGATAGGATAGCCTTGCTTGGCAATATAATCCAAGGTTAATAGTTGCTCATTTATCGGTACCAGTAGCCCGCCTGCCCCTTCAAGCAACACCATCTCATAATCAGCTTGCAATGCTTTGGTGGCATCAGTAATCACATTGATGTTAAGAGGCTGATTGGCCAATGCTGCGGACAGATGCGGTGACGCAGGCTTCTCATAGCGATAAGGACAGGTGGTAAAGTCCAGATCACATGGCTGTAATGGCATCTGCATCAATTGACGGTGACTTAAAATATCATCCGCAATGCCTAGTTCGCCATCTGCTTGTTTACTGATGCCTGTTTGCACCAATTTTTGCGTGATAACGTTCACACCCTGCTGCATCAACGCTTTGGCAAGTAGACCCGTGGCATAGGTTTTGCCGATATCGGTATCGATGCCGGATACAAATAGCACGCTCATGGTTAACCTCGATGTTCTAAATATTTACGTACTACTTTTAGCAGCGCTTGGCATAAGGTGGTCAGCTCATCATCAGTAATAATGTAAGGCGGCATAATGTACACCAACTTACCAAAGGGTCTGACCCAGATACCATTATCAATTAATAAGGATTGAAAAATGGGCATATCAACAGCGTCTTCTAACTCAATCACTGCCACTGCCCCCAAACAACGCACCTCGGCAACACCTGCCAGCTGCGCAGCTGGCGTCAGGGCTTGCTCCATCGTACGTTGCATATTGGCAGTACACGTTTCGATATCATAAGACAGGATCAAATCAATCGACGCACAGGCGACCGCACATGCGAGCGGATTACCCATAAAAGTCGGGCCATGCATCAGCGCTGGACAGTCACTATTATGAATGGTATCGGCAATATGACGAGTACAGAGCGTTGCGGCAAAAGTCATGTAGCCGCCAGTCAGCGCCTTGCCAATGGTCATGATGTCAGGGGTAATGCTGGCATGCTCACAGGCAAATAACTTTCCACTACGCCCAAACCCAGTAGCAATCTCATCCGCTATCAAGAGTACATCGTACTTATCACAAAGTGTGCGTAATAGCCGCAAATATTCAGGGCTATAAAAACGCATACCACCTGCGCCCTGAATAATTGGCTCAATGATAAAACCTGCCAGCTGCTCACCATACTCTACAAAAAACTGAGCTAATGACTCACGATCATCTGCCGTCAATGCGCGATCAAAGCCAAGTGGCGGTGCTGAGACAAAATGCTGCATCGGTAGCTGCTTGCCATACAGACTGTGCATCCCATTGACAGGATCACAGACACTCATGGCGTGCCACGTATCACCGTAATAGCCTGAATGGGTCGAGGCAAACTGTTGCTTGTTTGGGCGCTTAGCAGCTACTTGATATTGCAGCGCCATTTTTAGTGCCACTTCTACGGCGATACTGCCACTGTCAGCATAAAAAATCGCATCGAGACCAGAGGGCACAATATCGAGTAGCTTTTTGCCCAGATCGATCGCTGGCTGATGGGTTAACCCACCAAACATCACATGCGCCATTTTGCTCAACTGCTGGGTCAGCGCTTCGTTTAGCTTGGGGTGATTGTAGCCATGGACGCTCGCCCACCATGACGACATACCATCGATCAGGCGCTTGCCGTCTTCAGTGATGATATAAATACCTTCAGCGCGATCGATTACGATATTAGAATAAGTGGGTGGTAGGCTGGCATACGGGTGCCATAAGTGCCGTTGATCAAACTCATTCGTTGCTTGGATGGCTGTGGCGGTCGTGTTTTTTTTGGTCATCGTATCATCCCTAAAGCGTTGTAAACCCAAACGTCATCAATCGCTTATCAATATTTATTGACCCGTAATACGCTTGTATTTGGCCAATAAATCGCTTTCGCTCTCGATATGATCGGGGTCTTTTGGAATACAGTCGACAGGACAGATGACCACGCACTGCGGCTCATCAAAGTGACCGACGCATTCGGTGCATAGATCAGGATCAATGACATAAATGTCTTCGCCCTCAGAGATGGCTTCGTTAGGGCAAGCCGGCTCGCAGACATCACAGTTGATGCATTCATCAGTGATTAATAACGCCATGACCTACCCCTTTATGATTTTGTGGTTACCGTTTTAAAAATACGCTTCATTAGTGATAAAAGCCAATACTTGCTGATCTATTTAGTCTGAATCGCCAGCTTATCGATAAAGGCCTGCGAGACGCATTCTGGTACAAACTTTCTGACATCGCCGCCAAGCTTAGCGATTTCGCGAATCATAGTCGATGAGATAAAAGAGTAATTCTGTGACGGCGTCAAAAACACTGCCTCAAAATTTTCATCGAGCTCGCGGTTCATATTGGCCAGTTGAAACTCATATTCAAAATCTGACATCGCGCGCAAGCCGCGCAAAACAGCAGTTGCTCCCTTTTCGCGCATAAAGTCCACCAGCAGACCCTCAAACCCAACGACAGAGACTTGCGGCAGATCCGCAAATACCGTTTCTACTAAGCTGACCCGCTCCTCAAAACTAAATAGCGGCTTTTTGTGGTGGCCTGAAGCCACGGCAATGACCACTTCATCAAATAATTTAGTCGCGCGTTTGACCAAATCGACGTGACCGGTGGTAATGGGATCAAAGGTGCCAGGATAGAGGATTTTGGTATGTAGCTTAGAAGCTTTAGGTGTAGATGATGGGTTCATAGCAAGGCTAATATAATCGTTGATAGTATGCGTATCCTAGCAAATTTAGCAGTGATTGAACACTCAGTTTATTCGCTTTTGCGAGCTTAGACTACAGAGCTTAGACTACAATAGTAACGACTACATTTGTCCTAAGCTCGCTTTACCCTTTTCAACTATCGATTTGTTACAATACTCGCTCGACTCATCCGTTTTATAACCACAAGCTAATGATGACATTAGTGGGTTAGGATGAGGAACAGTAAGACTAAAGCGTTAAGTTCAAGTCAGCACGTTTAAAACAGCAACTTAACGTTTTGAAGGAGAAATTATGTCAAAAAAATCTAAAAAACCGGACAACCAAATTGCCAGTAATAAAAAAGCGCGGCACGAGTATTTTATTGAAGAGACTTTTGAGGCAGGATTGTCACTGCAAGGCTGGGAGGTCAAGTCCATTCGCGCCGGCAAAATGACCATTACCGAAGCTTATATTATCTTTCGTAATAATGAGGCTTTTTTGTTTGGTGCCCATATTCAGCCGTTAATCTCCAGCTCTACGCACGTCAACCCTGACACTACGCGCACGCGTAAGCTACTACTTAATCGCCGCGAGATCGATAAGCTTTACGGCGCAGTTAATCAAAAAGGCTATGCTTGCGTGCCCTTATCCTGCTACTGGAAGCGCTCAATGGTGAAGTGTCAGATCGGACTTGCCGTTGGTAAAAAGCAGCATGATAAACGTAAAACCTTAAAAGATCGCGACTGGGAGCGTGATAAGCAGCGCGGCTTTAAACAGCATTTGGGTTAAAGTTGTTATCTAAATGTATTATAAAAGAGCAGATGTAGGTTGGTGTCGAGCTTGCGACACCCAACGATTAAATCTATGATAAAAAGTTCTATTTAAAGAACTTTTCTTGCGAGCCTAATGAAGCAATGCTTCTTTTTTTCGGCTCTCAGGGTCTCGTACCTCGACACCAACCTACACTGACGATTAAAAGAATTCGTTTTTATATCTACTTTTTCTGAATAGCAATTAATTGTTGCTTACGCGCACCACGCAACTGACGAAAACCATGCATAATTAAAAACGCAATGCCTAACCAGATCAGCCCATAACTATAGAGCATCGCTGACTCAAACGGATTACCCAGCACCGTAATCGCTAAGATAAATAGCAGTGCCGGCTCTAGGTAGCTCATCATGCCGTACACATTGACTGGCAGCATTTGACTGGCATCGACGTTGGTTTTCATCGCCAGCACGCTTAAGATACCTAGTCCTATTAGCATCATAATAAAGAAGCTAGAGCCGCCAACTAAGCTCAAACTACTTGGCGCTATAAAGCATAAATACCCTAAAGCAAACGGTGCAAAAATAGTCAAATCAACCAGTAAGCCCGTTATCGCACCAATGCCTTGCAGACGGCGAATAATATAATACAGCGGATAAGTACCGCACACCCAAAGTGTTGCCCAAGACACGCTTTGGGTCCGTACAATCTCACTGCCAACGCCAAGCGCAGCAAAGCCTACCGCCAACCATTGTAAGCGGCTAAGCTTTTCACCGAATAGTACACAACCGAACACCACCATCATCAATGGAAACAGGAAATAACCCATCGCCGTTTGTACGCCTTGGCCATTGATGGGTGCCCACATAAATAGCCAAAACTGGCTCAAAAATATTGGCGTTGGTAGTAGCAGCCATGCCCACTGCTTGGCTGATCTTAGCTGTTTTAACTTACCGATATGCAAGCTTAGACGCCCGCTAACCACTAAGTAGCCTACGAGTGCCGCCCACATTGCTAGCATGCGCCAGATAAAAACCTGCGTACCCGATAACGGCGCTAAAAAGTGACTATAAGCATAAAGTACACCAAATAATACATTAGACATTACCGCTAATGCCGCGCCTATAATTAACGTGCGGTGCTTAGCGCTACCTGAAGCCCAAATCGCAGGTACAGGCAAGCGTGAGATAGTGCTTGTGAATACCGATGATAAAGTAGTGGTTGACATAGACGCTCCAAAATTGAACTAAATTTTATGACTCAGCATCTTGTTGTTATTAAACTGAGGGAAGCTAGTTTACGCGAGCGCTTTGATATATTATTTCTATATTTAGCTGTTTCTGAATTTATTTATCATAATATCGCAGTATTATTCATTATTTATCACAATTTAGGTTTATTACTGATTATCCTTATTGACTAATGAACCCTGCCTAATTAAGCAGACTACTATTATGACGCACACTCTTGATCAAACCGACAAAGCCATACTAAATCTACTACAAGACGATGCGACTTTACCGCTAAAAACCATTGCCGAAAAAGTACACGTGTCTACTGCAACCGCACAGCGACGCGTACAGGCGCTAATAGATAATGAGGTGATTAGCAAACAGGTTGCTATCGTCAATCCAAACAAGGTGGGATATGGCCTGACAGCAATAGTGATGATCCAGATGCTACGCTCGAATAACTCGATGCAGCACCGATTTGAGCGCCTAATGAGCAGCCAGCCCCGGGTGATGAGCTGTTATGAAGTATCAGGGGATGCGGATTTTATGCTGATGGTCAATGCCAAAAATATGCAAGATTACCATCAATTTACCCGTAATTTGCTGACGCATGATAATAATGTGCGTAGTTTTAGCAGTCAGTTTGTGATGAACTTCACCAAAAGTGGTACGAAGATATTATTGGATTAATCTTACACTATCAATCACTTATCGGTGATTGAATATCACATCCTGAGTACGATTCATGTTAAGATGAGCGCCTTTAAATGAGCGGCTCACTAAAACTGATAGTAGCGGCTACATGCAAAACACATTTTTTTGATTAAGGTCTGTCCATGTCTGCCGATACCATTGCCCATACCGCCTTTAAACAAGGCACTAAACCGTTATATGACTACGATAAGCACTGGGCGAGCTGCTATGAGCCGGCGCCTTATCTGCCGATGAGCCGAGCCGAGATGGACGAGCTAGGCTGGGATGCTTGCGATATTATCATCGTATCGGGCGATGCGTATGTCGATCATCCAAGCTTCGGTATGGCAATTATCGGGCGTTTGCTTGAGTCGCAAGGCTTTCGCGTCGGTATCATCGCCCAGCCTGATTGGAAGAGCAAAGACGCCTTTATGGAGCTTGGCAAACCTGTCTACGCTTATGGTGTCACCGCCGGCAATATGGATAGCATGATCAACCGCTACACTGCTGATCGCAAGATACGTAGCGATGACGCTTACTCGCCGGGCAACGTGGCGAATAAACGCCCGGACCGCGCCGCTATCGTCTATAGTCAGCGCTGCCGTGAAGCTTATCCTGATGTGCCCATTATCTTAGGCGGTATCGAAGGCAGCCTACGCCGTATCGCCCATTATGATTATTGGTCGGATAAAGTACGTCGTAGTATTTTGCTCGATAGCCGCGCTGATGTCTTACTCTACGGGAACGCTGAGCGCGCTATCGTCGACGTGGTGCATGGTTTATCCAAAGGCTATACCTTTGAGCAAATGAGCAGCCTTCGCGGTACAGCTTATCTATTGACTCCAAGCCGTCGCCACTGGCAAGCGCATATGACAGAGGTCGCCAGTAACGATGTCGATACCATCGGCCGTGTCGATCCAATTATCAACCCTTATGTGATGACTGAAGACGTTGATAGCTGCAAAATTGAGCAAGAAAAGCCTAGCGATTCGCCCGTTGGCCAAGCGATGACTGGTATGTCTGCCCAATACGCAGGATTTGTCGCAGAGCCTGTCACTAATAAAGTTCTGAACGCTGAGCAAGTCGATACGGATACGCAAGTGGTGCAAATGCGCGGTATGGAGGCTGAAGATAATAAAGAATATAAGCCAAAAACTGCTCTTAAACATAAGCTAAAAATGCCGCCACGTGAGCAAACTGTCATTCGCTTACCCGACTACGATCATGTCAAATCAGATCCGGTGCTCTACGCGCATGCCAGCCGTATTCTACATCTCGAGACTAACCCGGGTAACGCGCGGGCGCTAGTGCAGCGTCATAGTAGCGGCGCGGGCAATTCCTTCACCTCTATCGATGTCTGGCTCAATCCACCGCCAGTTCCGCTATCGACCGAAGAGATGGACTACGTCTTTGACTTGCCTTATGCACGTTTGCCACATCCAAGCTACGGCGATGCGCGTATCCCTGCTTATGACATGATTAAGTTTTCGGTCAATATCATGCGCGGCTGTTTCGGCGGTTGTACTTTTTGCTCAATCACCGAGCACGAAGGGCGCATTATCCAAAACCGTTCAGAAGACTCAATCTTGCGCGAAGTCGAAGCCATTCGTGATACCGCGCCAAACTTCACAGGCGTCATCTCCGACCTTGGCGGCCCGACGGCCAATATGTATCGCCTTAACTGTAAAGATGAAACCATCGAAAAGCACTGCCGTAAGCCCTCTTGTGTCTATCCAGACGTCTGCGAAAACCTGCTTACTGATCATAGTAATTTGACTCAGCTATACCGTAAAGCGCGTGATATCAAAGGCGTGAAGAAGATCCTGATTGCATCCGGTCTACGTTATGATCTGGCGGTAAAAGATCCAGAATACGTCAAAGAGCTGGTCAGCCATCACGTTGGTGGTTATCTAAAAATTGCCCCAGAGCATTCAGAAGAAGGCGTACTGTCCAAGATGATGAAACCTGGCATGGGTAGCTACGATAAGTTCAAAGCGATGTTTGAGCAATACAGTCAAGAGGCCGGTAAAGAGCAGTATCTAATACCTTATTTTATCGCGGCGCACCCCGGTACTAAAGACGAAGACATGATGAATCTGGCGCTGTGGCTAAAAAGTCATGGCTACCGCGCCGATCAAGTGCAAGCCTTTTATCCAAGCCCTATGGCAACAGCGACGACGATGTATCACACTCACAAAGACCCGCTACACAAAGTCAGCCGCGCGGGCGGTGATATGGATATCGTCAAATCAGGTAAGCAGCGTAAATTGCATAAAGCCTTTTTGCGTTACCATGATCCTAAAAACTGGGCAATACTGCGTAAAGCGCTGCAAGATATGGGCCGTAGCGATCTTATCGGTAAAAACCGTGGCTGCCTTATCCCGCCATATAATGCGCATCTAGAAGGCCGCGATGCGGCGCAGGACAGCTATCAATCGGCGCGTAAGAAAAATAGCCGCGTTGGTAATGACTCAGCTAAGCGTCAGAACCGTAATAAAAATAGTACTAATAAAGCTCAAGCCAACAACCGCTCCAAAAAAAGAGTCAGCAAAGGTAACTTTCAGACTCAGCATACGGGCTTACCGCCGCGTAAGACTAAATAACGTGAGATAGAAAAGTGTAAATAGTACGAAGCACTATAAAAAGGCGCTTGTTGGCTTAAGTCAGCAAGCGCTTTTTTTAGTTAAATTTCATAATTACATTAGTCAATATTTAAGAAATGAAGTTATAAGGTAGTGAACAATTCCTAACACTCTAGAGTAGATGCATTGGTTACCATAAATGTTATGCACCTACAGTGCTAGAACCCCTAATAATAAAGTAATATATTTTGGAGATGTTTATGAATACTATGATGAAACTCACCGCTACCCTACCTGCCGTTGCTCTACTAGCAGCCTGCTCTACCACTACCCCTACCGCTCCTACTACTCCAGCCACTCCGACAAATGGTACGAGTGATATGGCTTACGATCGTATGGCGCCTGCCCCTTATACTTGTACTGATGATAGCCAAATCCTAGCAAAGCAGTCCATTAATAAAAATCAAGCGACTATCAGCGCCACTGTTCCTAAACTGAACTGGTCACAACAAGAAGTGATTTTAGTTGGCGGTGTTGATGGCGACACGGCAAGCTATATTAATGACTCTAACCCAGATATCATCTATGCTTGGCACATGAAAGGTGATGAAGCTATATTGGCTACGAAATGGGCAAATGGTAAAGAGTACCAAGTCAACTGTAAGATGGGTCGTTAATAGTATTGCGTCAATCAAGCAGTGATAGTGATTGAGCTTTAACTAAAACTATATTTGTATTGATTAGCTATACGTTAAACAGTCATCGAGTGATGGCTGTTTTTTTATAGCCGATTAAGTGGTGAACGCTCATAAAAGCTGTCAAAATATTAGCAATGCTAATTGCCTATAATTCATGCTCAAATAAGCTGTTTATAAAAAAGGAAGAGTGATGAGAGTTCATCTATTACGTCTAACGCTAGTCTCTACGCTTAGCATAGCCGCATTAACGGGTTGTGATACTAGTAACCAAGATAGCGTCGCTACTTCTGCTAATACTGAGGGAAATGTCTCTGTAGAGGTCGATAATGCGACTACTGCAAATAAAACCTCGTCAGTAGTTACCGATATTGACTGGTCAAAAGTAGCTAGCGGTGAGCCTGTCGCAGATCTTAGCGACTACGACTACCCTTTCGCTATCGATAGTCAAAACGTCAAAGACTACGCGGACTACTTCAACGTCGATAAGGCGACAGCGCAGCACAGTCTCACCGTCGGCATGGCAAGTAATGAGGCCGTATCAAAAGTCCTTAACCAACTAGAAAGCACATACACCTCGCACGAGCTTACCGATGGCGAAACGGTTGAGCTTATCGTTCATACGACTCCTGAGGTCACTGCTAGCCAATACGAGTATGTGTTCGCCGATGACTTTGCTAAAGGTTTGATATTGCCGATTAGGATTGTTCCGGATGGTAAAAAGAATGAGGCTATGGTTAATCCGCATAAGGAATTGGTGGAGTAGCGATATATATTGGTTATTCATCATCAAACCATTTGATTATAGTAAAGCGCGAATCAGCATATAACCACCCATACCGAACATCATGACGTTTTCGGTTAAAGAGATCGCGCCCAGTGGTACATTGCTATCGCCGCCCACGCAGGCGCATTTTAGCTCGCGCTTATCGATATAGACCGCTTTAATAACCGACACCCCGCCGATCAAACCGATGATAAAGGCGACCAGACCCGCAATCGGATTGAGCCAAGGCTGATCGGCAAGCATAGCGATACCGGCAAACGCTTCTAAAAACGGATACACATAGGCGTAGCGTACCACGCGGCGCGCGAGTAAATCATAGCCCAAAAACCCAGTGGTAAACCCTTCTAAATCCTCAAGCTTTTTAATCGCCAATACACACATGGAGAGCGCGACAAACCACATAAGCGCTTGTATCGAAAAGACACTAACGGCAAATGCCCAGCATAATGCCAGTGTCATGAGTGCGGTAACAGCAAATATCGCAATAATGGGCGTATATGTGGTGTCGTCGTCTGTCTCGGGTTCGTGATTACCCAAAAATACTTGCAGATCATCATTGCCGCCAATGCGCTTGCCATCGATAAAGGTCTGCGGCGTGGTCTTGACCCCAAGCGTGTCTTTGACCAGTGTATTCTCATCTTGGGTCGTGATATGACGATCAATGATGTCATAGCCTGCGTGCTTGAGCGCATCGATTGATTTGAGGCCAAACGGACATAGGTGATCTGGCATCACCATGCGAAAGATGATGGCAGACTGCCCGCCTTCTTTGCCGATATGCTCGCCTTGTAGAGTGTCGATGAGATGCTGTACTTGCGGGCTGTGACTGTCGTCTATAGTGTCGGACTCAGACTGATGAGTGGTATTGTCTGCCATAACGCGCTCCTTACGTTTTGCTTATTCACTGCTTGATCATAGTTTTTTTATATTTGTGACTATTATCTTATAAGCATCGGTAAGGGCGATCTGAATCAGTCTTGTTAACTTTGTTAGGTTTAATGATAAGTGGTAGCGTGTGTTTTGTAGGGGTGGACTGTTGCTGTGTATTGATAAGGAATGTAAGATTTAGGTAAAATAAAAAAGTGCGCTGGCATAGCGCACGTTTTTTTAATGGCTAGTAGGTAAGCGATAAGGATTATTTGAGAGTTCAATTTTGATTTTTTTTCCTAAACTATTCGTACCACATAATAGCTTTGCCAAGTAAGGCTGATATTGCGTTGCGGCTGGTGCGATGTAGACTTTGTCTAAGTTTGCCTTTACCTCTGGCTCGTACTCTACGTATAGAAACTTGCCAAAATCCATTTTAACTTTAGGGTCATCAAGTGAAGTGATATAAATCATTCGACACTCTTGTTCCTCTTGAAAAGCTATATGCTTAATTAGATATTTTATTGGTAGTAAAATTCTATCTAGTAAAATTTTTATTTCTGAAGCTTTCGATTTATCTAGCTCACTTACAATCTTAATAGCTTTTTGATATACACCTTTCAAACACTCAAAGCATACTAAAAACTCATTTGTTTTTTTATCGATATACTTTTTATACTTCATCCATTTTATATCAGCTTCAACACGGTCGCTAAATTCTCTATAAAAAGTAATCTGATTGCGTTGTGCCAAATGTATAAATTGAGAACTAGGATCTATATAAACACAACGTATTACTGGCTGTCGACTAATTTTCTCCTTGGATACTTTTTCATCTAAGATTCTTTCAGTTGCAATAAATGATATTTGATCAGGGTGATCGTTTTCTTTGAAAAAACCTTTATTGAATATCAAGCTAATACCAGAAGCTTCCTTGTAGTCTTGCTTACCGTAAAGTCTGAACTGGTTTAAACTGTCATGATTGAAAGTAAAGCATCCAATAAATGTTTGATATTTACTATCAGACATTACTTCACTATTTATTCTTTTACTATCATTCTTTAAACAACCTTCAAGTAGCTTACCTTCACTAGGGTCATTAACATTATGAATAGTATTTAGTCGAAAAGAGCTAGTACTCGGATTATTTAGTAGAATGTTGGTTACTTCAGTTGAGGTGTAATGTGCAAGTTTACGTTCTGCATGCAACTGTTTCTTTCCTATACTATTGATATCAATCTTTAATATGGATAATATTTTATATACAATATTAGATATTTCAAAAACCTTTCTACCTAACTCTTCAAAACCTCCATCTAAAATTAAATCGCATACATCTATCTTATTTCTTGCTTCGTAAGGAAACTTATTCTTTACAAAAACAAAGCTCCTCTTAGCCTTTTCTATATCTGACAAGTTATTACTTTCCAAAAGAATATCTCCTATAAAGAATTGAGCATTCTCGTAAATACTTTTATTCTCTTCAAGTCTGATACTGTTAAACAACTCTAGTGCTTCTTCCTTATAATCTTTATTCAATAAAATAGTAGCTATGAGAAATTTTGTATTTGCTACACTTATTTTATTTCCGTCACTATTTATTACTATTTTTGCTAATTTATTAGTTATTCCGCGAGTGTATTCATCTGGAATTTCTTTTAACTTCTCAAAAATTTTTCTATCACTTTCTATCATAACCTACTCCCCAACCATCGCCAAAAACTCATCTTCACTCACCACTTTCACACCCAATTTTTCTGCTTTGGTGAGTTTTGAGCCTGCTTTTTCGCCTGCCAGCAGGGCGCTGGTTTTGGCGGAGATGCTGCCTGAGACTTTGGCACCTAGCGCTTGTAGTTTGGCCTTGGCTTCATCACGTGCCATGCTATCGAGCGCTCCGGTGATGACCCACGTTTGCCCATCGAGCGGTAGCCCTTCGGATGCGACCTGCTCGACCTTATCCCAATGCACGCCTGCCTCGCGTAGCGCCGTGATGACTTCGATATTGTGCGGCGCACGGAAGAACTCATAGGTCAGCTCAGCGGTGATTTCGCCAACATCGGGCGTTTTTATCAAGGTCTCAATACTGGCTGCCATGAGATTGTCTAAATCACCAAATTGCTGAGCAAAGTTCTGTGCGGTGCCTTCGCCAACACCGCGAATACCAAGCGCGTAGATAAAGCGCGCAAGCGTGGTGTGTTTGCTCGCTTCAATGGCGGCAAGGATGTTATTAACTGACTTTTCGCCCAGCTTTTCAAAAGTGATCAGCTCGTCGGTATGGTTATGTAAGTCATAGATATCAGCGACGGTTTTGATAAGGCCATGCTCAAAAAAACTCATCAGCCAGCGCTCGCCCAGCCCATCGATATCCATCGCCCGCCGTGAGACAAAGTGGATAAGCGCCTCGACTTGCTGCGCCGGACAAAACAAACCGCCGCTACAGCGCGCCAAGGCTTCGCCCTCGGGTAGCACTACGGGTGAGTCACACACGGGGCAAGCCGATGGTAGCTCGACAGGTTTAGAATCATCTGGGCGTTGCTCGTGCCAAACGCGGGTGACTTTGGGGATGACGTCGCCGGCGCGGTGTACGCTGACCATATCGCCCGCTCGCACATCTAAGCGCTGAATCTCGCCGAAGTTATGCAAAGTGACGTTACTGACGGTGACGCCGCCGACTTTGACCGGCTCTAGTTTGCCGACTGGGGTAATCTGTCCGGTACGCCCGACTTGCCATTCGATAGTATGCAGGCGGGTCATCACGGTTTCAGCAGGGAATTTATAAGCGGTCGCCCAGCGTGGTTCTCTAGATAAAAAGCCTAATTGCTGCTGCAGAGCAAGGCTGTTGACTTTAATCACTGTTCCGTCAATCTCAAACGGTAGTTTTTTGCGTTTTTCAATCACTGACTCATAGTACGCTTGCGCCTCGCGCGGGTTCGCAACCACGCGCACTGCGCTGACGGTAAAGCCAATATCACCAAGCCAAGCCAGTGCACCCGATTGCGTGTCGATACGCTCAGGCAAGCCTTGATTGACCGAATAGCCATAGAACGCTAACGGGCGACTGGCCGCTACCGCAGGGTCGAGCTGACGCAAACTTCCTGCTGCGGCATTGCGTGGATTGGCGAAGGTTTTTTCACCATTTTCCTCTGCTAGACGATTGAGGCGCTCGAAACCGGCTTTTGGCATTAACACCTCACCGCGTACTTCTAGCAATTCGATATCTTTGGCATCTGCCAACCACAGTGGCAGATTGCGAATAGTTTTGACATTTTGGGTGATATCCTCGCCCGTTTGCCCATCGCCGCGAGTGACCGCTTGTACATACTGGCCATACTCGTATTTTAGCGACACGGCCAAGCCATCGAGCTTCATCTCCATCTCATACTCAGGGTTTTGCTGTGCCACGCTTAGACGATCATTGACGCGGCGCATAAAGTCGCTGAGATCATCATAATCAAAGACATTGCCAAGCGATAACATAGCAATGTCATGGGTGACTTGGGTAAAGGCCGATAGCGGCACATCACCGACTTGATTGATCGGGCTATCAGGCTGCACCAAATCTGGATACTCTTCTTCAAGCTCGATAAGGGACAGACGCAGCTGATCGTACTCGCTATCCTCAATCATAGGATTATCAAGGACGTAATAGGCATTATTATGCGTTTTTAGCGCTGCAATCAAGGTGCGCATTTTGCTAATGACATCGCTATCATGGGTCGCATGGGTCGCATGGTTTTTAGAGTTATGAATGTTATTAGAGTTGCCAGAGTCAGTCATAGTCGGTATCTATAGTGGTTATTGAGCGATTGATAATAGCAACTATCATAACAATTTAGGGGGCGCTTTACAGTAAAGACTGGCATAAAAAAACGCCACTTTTACTTAATAAAAATGACGTTAAATGAGAGGTTATTTGGCTATTTTAGCTGTCGTAATCGCGGACTTGATTGCGTAGCTGCTGCTTATAATCTGGCGTAATCGGTTCGTTATTTTCGTCTAGCATTATCGCATCAAGATCGCTTGCCATCATATAGGCAATACTCATCATGCTATCAAAACTACGCACCGCTTGCGGATGTGGCAGCGATAAAAACAACACCACGCCGCTATAGACATTGGTGGCCACGCTATGCGGATCAAAAGGTGCGATACCATTATCAGTGATACCCATCATGCTAAACCAAAGCATACCGGTGCCGTCTTTTTGCTCATAACGATGGAACATATTCATCGCGCCAAAGCGCAAGCCGTACTTATCCACTAAGGTTAATAAATCACTGCCGCGAATAATCGCACTCGGGCGCTCACGGCTTTGCTGCGGCAAAATAGTAATATTGATGTTGTCTTTGGCATTTATCAGCGGTCCGTTTTGCGCCTCATCAATAGGCGTCAATAAGTGCTGGTCGAGCACAGGGCTGTTGTCCGTGAAGCTCGGCTCCTCGGCAGTATCAATCACGGGCATCAGGCTATCGGTCGCTGACATCAGGCTTGAAAAAGCATCCGGCTCGCTTTGAATGTCAGAGTTATTGTCTTGGGCGAATTGCGCAAACTCTTCGTCATCTGCGCGCTGCTGTTCTGCTTGCCAGCGGGCATACTCAGGATTGGTTTCATTATCATTAATATCAGCCGTCGTACCACGATTTTGTGTCAGCTGCGCATCAACCTCAGTATGGTTTTGTGTCAACGGCTCTTCTTCAACCACAGCACTCAGATACTCTCTATTAGGAGCAATCGTTGTCTCACCGGCGATAGTATCATCGAAGTCTGGCTCATCAACGACATTGCGCTCATGACGCGGAATGATAGGGATACCGTTTTTATCATAATTAACGGCGGCCGCATCAGTATCTTGTCGGCGCTTGAAACTACGAATGACCATAAACAGTCCTGCTAGCACAATCAAAGCGGCAATGGCGATCAACACAAACTGGATAGCGGTCATAAGAGAATACATCCTAATAATAATATAGCTAACAATATAGGTAATGATAAAAGTAATCAGAGCATATACAGCAGTTTAAACGCTATCAGTCTAGCACGGCTACATAAAAGCGTCATCACCTTGTAACGGTTTGACACTTGATACTCATCATTGCACGTGCCGTTCAGTAGATGATAGCGGGTAAAAAGCGTGTAGAAAGCGAATAGAAACTTGCCATAAATATAACGGCTTTGATTTTACCCTAAATTATAAAGTTTGTTTATCAAAACTTAACTCGTGATATAGTAAATCCTAAATAAAAAGAGTAAAAGAGTACAGGCATTGTAATGTGCTACTGGTATAAATTTTCCTTGCGTGCTGCGTTCCCAGAGGCTGCGCAAAATTCATTCCAGTAGCACTGCATTTCTTTTATAGTGGATCGACTATAGTTAACTTTCGATGTACTTTTCGGCTTCATCAAGTGAGACGCTCACTAAAGTAGAAACACCTGCGCTAGGCATAGTGATACCTT
Source organism: Psychrobacter sp. TB20-MNA-CIBAN-0197 (assembly GCF_040309765.1). NCBI lineage: Bacteria > Pseudomonadati > Pseudomonadota > Gammaproteobacteria > Moraxellales > Moraxellaceae > Psychrobacter > Psychrobacter sp. TB20-MNA-CIBAN-0197. The sequence goes on along the minus strand of NZ_JBEOPC010000008.1, from coordinate 33,188 downwards.
TTAGCTCGTCGGCAATCTGCATCGAGAGCTTATTATGGCTAATGAAGATAAACTGTAAATCATCCGCCAACTCATGAATCAAGCTAGTAAAACGAGCAACATTAGCATCGTCAAGCGGCGCATCGACTTCATCGAGCACGCAAAACGGCGCCGGATGCTGTTTAAATATGGCAAAAATTAGGCTCAGCGCAGTCAAGGTCTTTTCGCCGCCTGAGAGTACAGCGAGACGGCTATTACGCTTGCCTTTTGGCTGCGCCATTAACGTCAACCCTGCGCGCCAATGTTCAGATTTATCAGCGCTGATATCAGATTGGGTATCCGTAGGCATATCCTGCAAATCTAGCGTTAGACTGGCTTGCCCGCCGCCAAATACTTTGGCGAACAGTTTAGATAACTCACCATTGACCGACTCTAAGGTTTGCATAAATAGCGTCTTAGTCGTCTCATCAATCGAAGCAATAGCATCCGTCAAAGTCTGCATACTAGCGGCAATATCTTCGGTCTGCTGCGCAAGCGGCTCTAAGCGTTCATTAACCTCAGCCAGCTCTGCCACTGCTGCCAGATTGACCGCACCTATTTTACTGATTTGCTGCTCAAGACTGGCCTGCTCAGCTTGTAACTCAGCGATTTTCTCGGGACGGACGCGGCGTTTATGAGTAATAAAATCGGTTAATAAGCTTGAAACACTTATCTGCGGCGGCGCAGCCTTTAACGCCTGCTTACTACTTTTTGCCAAAATATAATGGTACTCATCCAATGCGCTCTGTACGCTATCCTTTGCATCGTTGAGTTTAGACTCGCTCAGCGCCAGCTCTGTCGCCTGTTTGGCATTGCTCTCTTGCTGATCCTGTAAGGTAGTCTGCAAAGTATCTAAGGCAGATTGCTGCTCGTTGTACTCCTCTTTAAGGATGCTCAGCGCGGCTTCACGCGTGGCTAATAAATCTTGCTGCTCATCGCGCTTAGCTTTTATAGTCTGTAATGTGGCCTGCAGCGTTGGCAGTTGTTGTTGGTAGCTGTCACGATTGGCGATCAGTGTCTGCCAGTTTTGTAAAGACTCATCAAGAAATTGCGTCGCCCGCTGTAGACTATTAGCACTATGCTCAAGGTGCATCTCAAGTTTTTGTTGGCGCATCTGCAGGGCTTGCCAATCGGCGTCAACTTTTTGACGATTGCGCTGCAGCTCGTGACGCTCCCCTTGTAGCTGCTGACGTCGATCCTGTGCGGCTTGGACTTTGGGCCTTATGAGTTGTAAGTCTGTTTCGATTTGCACGCGCTCATCATTAAGTGTTTGTTGCTCGGCGGCAAGCTCTTGTTGCTCGTGCTCCAGTGCCAATTTGTCGCTCTGCAAACGTTGGGCATCGGCCTGTCTTTGCTTGAGGGCAGCTTTCTCAGTTGCCAATTGCTGCTGATAATCATACACCTCACGGGTAAGCTGCTCGTTTTGAGCGCGGCTCTCATCTAAGCTGATTCTTAGCGCGTCATACTCGCTTTGGCTTCTCTTTATTTGCTTATGCAAGCAATCAATGTGCTCATCGCTAGTATCAAGCAGCTCTTCCAACTCTATTAAACGCTGCTGCTGTTGCATACGCTGCATCAAAAATTGACTGTTTTGCGCAGCGTCTTGTTGCTTGGCGAATTGATTAAAATTCATAGTGCCACTAGCGCTAATCAACCAACCTTCTGCAGTCACTAATAAAACCGATGACGGCAATACTTTTAGGATTTCGGTCAATTCTGCAGTGGTTTCGCGGTTAGGCTTATCTGCTATATATAAATAGCACTGCTGCCATATCGCTAAAGCAGGCTTAGTAATTAATGCAGATAAAGGCTGTACTTTAGCTTGCAAATTAGCAGGTAGCTTGGCTGTAAAATCCTGATCAGCGCTATCGGCCATCTGTGCAGGCAACCACAAACTATGGCGACTAGCTGACTGTTTATTAGCTTGGTTTTGGGAGTGTTGGCTATGCTGAAAGCTCAGTAAATTTGGCAAATATCTAGAAAGCTCTGGCTCTGAGATTAGACCCACTTGCTCATCAGTAAGCACTTGGCTATCTAGCCATAATGCTAGTACCTTATCAAGGGTTTGCGCATGCTCCTTGCCAAGTGGACTAAGCTTGATTTGCTCGCGCAAAGTAGAAACCGGCAGTAGATTGTCAGTATTAATAACAACGTCATTTGCCAAACCTTTATCCGACTTCTCTTTTTGTGCGGTCGGCTTCTGAGTCGTTTTGGCATGTACGATCTTATGTAGCGTATCGTACTCGCCTGCCAGTAGCGCGTGGCTTTTTTCTTGTGCTGTCACCTCGCGTAGCTGCTCGGTCAAACGCTGCTGCAACGTATGAGCTTGCGGTTGCAAATCCGCTAGCCGTTCAGCGACGCTATCTTGCTGACGCGCACGCTGCTGTAACTGAGCTTCTAGCTCATCGATAACGCTGATGGCGCTTTTGTCTTGCTCATCTATGCTCAAAGAGTCATCATGAGTAGAGCTTTGAGTCTGCGCCTGATCCCACAGCGTTTGCCAACTTTGCTGGCGAGCAGCGAGCTTCTCTTGACTCAGCTGATGACGCTTTTGCGCTTGGCTATTGATGGCTTGCTGCTGCTCGAGGGTACGCACGTTATCTTGCAGACGCGTTAACTGCGATTGTGACTCAGACCATGCGCGTTGTAGTGGCGGCTCTTCCGCTTGATACGTTTGGCGCTTCTTGGTTAGCTTAGTAAGCTCTGGCTGCAGGCGAGCAAGCTCGAGCTTTTGCTGATCCTGCTCATCCTTTATTCTATCAAGCTCGTCAGTCGACTGCTGACGCTGCCGCTCCAAAGCAACCAGCTGCTGCTCAATCACTGTCAGCTTCGCCGTAACATCGTCTAGCTGATGCTTTGCTTGTTGAAGCTCAAGCTGCTGATGATAATGCGCGCTTTGTGCTTCGTCTTTTAGCCATTGCTCTTGGTTAATCTGGGTGCTGAGCTTGTCTTGCTTATGCTTTAACTGCTCATAGTGCGCTTGCCGCTCTTTGAGTGCTAAATCACTACCTTCATACGCATTCTTATGTTGCAGTTGGGCTTGTTTGGCTTGATATAACTGCTGAATCGCCAGTTGTTGCTTAATATCCGCTAAGGTCTCGGCCAGCTTATTGTAGCGCTGAGCGCTGCTCGCTTGACGCGCTAAGCTTTTTTGTTGACGGACTAGCTCGCTTTGCATATCGTGCAGACGCGCTAAATTCTCCTGTGTCTTTTCAAGCTTCTTTTGCGTCTCTATCCGCCGAGCCTGATAACGCGATACACCCGCCGCCTCTTCGATAAACTCGCGCAGCTGCATGGGGCTTGAATCAACGATACGCCCGATCATACCTTGCTCAATCACGGCATAACTACGCGCGCCAAGCCCTGTACCCAAAAACACATCGACCACATCACGGCGACGACAGCGGGTACCATTGATAAAATAATCGGAGCGGCCCTCCATGTTGACTTGCCGACGTACTGATAGCTCCTGATAGAGGTTGAGCTCGTGGCGAATGCCCGTCTGCTCATCTTGAGTATGCTCAAAGGTCAGCTCAACGCTGGCCACGCTTTTGGCCGATTTATCTTGCGTACCGGCAAAGATTACATCACTCATCGCGCCGCCGCGCAACTGCTTGGCGGAGGTCTCGCCTAATACCCAACGGATTGCATCAATGACGTTTGATTTGCCGCAGCCGTTTGGCCCGACGATAGCAGTGATGCCGCGGGGGAAGCTAAAAGTAGTGACATTGGCAAAGGACTTAAAGCCTGCCAGTTTGAGAGATTTTAAACGCATAAACGGTGAGTTTTTCGATAATAAAACAGGCGGCTATTCTACCTGAAATTGGGATGGGTTTTTAGGATCTTTAAAGGTATTGCGTTTGCACGAGATCAGCTTGGCTACAAGTTTGCTTAGCCGCTTTGCTTTGAATATAAAGACTCTTACTACGCAAAAGACATTTAAAAAGAAGATAATTACAACACCCCAATCCCACTCAAAAACAGCTGCCCGCCTGCGAATATCAATAATACTCCAAAAGCTCGTTTCAGCATCAGTGCTGGCAGTTGGTGCGCAAGTCTTGCACCGATTTTAGCCGTAATAAAGCTAGCCACCGATATACAGATAAAGCCAATAATATGCACAAAACCTATCGTGCCTGCGGGTAGAGTAGCCACATCTTGCCCAAACCAAGCAAACCCGAGTGCTCCCGCCACTGCAATAGGCAAACCACAAGCGGCTGAAGTACCAACCGCTTGCTTCATCGGAAGCCCTGCCCAATTCAAAAATGGCACGGTCAGACTACCGCCGCCAATGCCAAATATGGAGGATGCCATACCGATACCTGTCCCTGCTCCGACTTGTATGCCTTTAGAAGGTAGCGGTTTGCCTAACCGTTCTTTATTAGAAAAAAACAGCATCTTCAGCGCGACCAATAAAGCACCGATACCGATGATCGCTTGTAGTGCTTGTCCATTTATCATGTCAGCAATACCTGCGCCAACGACACTACCCACGACAAGGCCGATAGCCATACCGCGCCAAATCTCCCAGCGCACGCCGCCGCGTTTATTGTGTGCGGTCAATGAACTGATAGACGTGACGATAATAGTCGCCAAAGAGGTGCCAACCGCTAAGTGAGTGACGACCTCTGGCGAAAAATTATACGCGGTAAAAATCCAAACGAGAGCTGGCACGATTATCATGCCGCCACCGATGCCGAATAAACCCGCGCAAACGCCAGCAAACGCGCCGGCAATCACAAACCATACATATAGCATTAACGAAATCCTTTATTTGCGCTCTGATTATTCTGCTGTTTTGTTTAGCTATTATGGGTCTGCTATTTAATAAGATAACCTTTTAGCTCATAATAACTTGCCTGACTTGCGCAGTAGCAGGCGCTTAGTATAGCAAACATCTCAGTAATTATTGTCTTACAAGTCATCTGACGTCAGCTCAAACCACTCTATTTTTAGCGAACTCCTTATGCCTTTATCCATTCAAAACAATAGCTTATCCGCGCTCAACCATCGGCACCTCTCTAGTAGCAAATCAACCAATAGCGAGCTGCTAGAGACATTACAAGCAGGTAAGCTTGATAGTAATGATAAACAGCTACTGACCGCTGAGACGCAAACAGCAGGTCGTGGGCAACATACCCGCTCTTGGCAATCGCCGCCGGGCAATGTCTATCTCTCCCTTTATCATCCGATTAACACCCCTATCAGTGGTCTGCTATCGTTAATGATTGGTTTAGAATTAGCAAAAATGCCGATTATCCAAGCGCTGAACACGCAGCTAAAAGCGCAAAACAAAACGCCTATCGGGGTAAAATGGGCCAATGATTTAGGCTTTTATCCACTGCACAAGCAAGATTTAGGTTTTGATTTAAATGACAACAGCCTTATCGCTTTTAATAAATTGGCTGGCATTTTGATTGAGCCGGTATGGATAGCAAGCAAACTAAAAGGCGTAGTCATAGGAGTGGGGTTAAATGTAGCGGCGACGCCTAAGCTCACCGAGCAAACGCTAGAAGGCATGAGTTATCAAGCGATTAGCCTACAAGATATTCATAAGTCGATAAATAAAGATGCCAAGGATAATCTGTTAGAACCTTTGCCAAGCTTAAGCATTATTTATGAGCAAATCAGTCAGGCTTTACTAGACGCTGTCGATTGCTTCAAAGCTATATCGGCCGAAAAGTCTCATGTACAGCCCACCTCTACCCAGTATGCAATGGCTCAGTTTAACCGAGAGTTTACACCGCAAGATGCCCTCAAAGGTTTGAGAGTAAGAATCACACAAAATCTTAACCATAACGAGCACGTTATCGAAGGCCGTGCCTGTGGTATCGATACAAACGGCTGTTTGCAATTGCAGCAAGATAACGGTAATATTTCAGCACTTTTTACCGGTCGCATTGATGTGATAAATGAGACTTAATGAACACTAGATAAAGAGCCAATAAGGAAAAACTATGCTCTGGCTAGATCTAGGTAATACTAGGCTTAAATACTGGCTCACTGATGATATTGGCCAAATTGTCTCGCACAATGCACGCCAGCATTTGCAAGCGCCAGCTGAGCTGCTAATGGGACTGACCGATCGATTTGAGCGTTACGCGCCTGACTTTATCGGTATCTCATCGGTGCTGGGTGATGAGCTCAATGGCAATGTAGCACAGACGCTCAGTCGGCTGGGTATACCCTTTGAGTTTGTCAATGTCGACTCGTCTCACGCGCTGATGAGTAGTCGCTATGATGCCAAACAATTAGGCTGTGATCGCTGGTTACAGATGCTTGGCGCAGTAGATAGGACGAAGCGCCAATGCGTAGTGGGCTGCGGTACCGCGGTCACAATAGATCTGATCGATCATGCCGAGCATTTGGGCGGTTATATTTTTCCGAGCATCTATTTGCAGCGCGAGTCGCTATTTTCGGGTACTAAGCAGATTACGATTTCAAACGGTGCTTTTGATAGTATCGCGCAAGGAGTCACCACGCAGGATGCGGTCCATCACGGCATTTTGTTATCTATCGTTGGTGCTATCAATGAGATCACTCATCGTCATCCTAACTTTGAGCTGATCATGACCGGCGGTGATGCGGCTATGATTGCTGAGCATGTCAATCGTCCGGTACGCTTGCGTGATGACTCACTTCTCAATGGCTTGGCTAGATATTTTGATTACAGCAAAAAGCAGCTAGTAGTTTAAAGCTATATTAAAAGTGTTAAAAATAAAAAAGCAGTCGGTCTTGGACTTACTGCTTTTTTTATTACAAGATCGACTCTAAACTACCTACTTAGTCTCATTAAACAACTCTCGACCAATCAGCATACGGCGAATCTCGCTGGTGCCTGCGCCAATCTCATACAGCTTAGCATCGCGCCATAAGCGCCCAAGCGGATACTCATTGGTATAGCCGTTACCACCAAAGATTTGGATGCCATCGCCTGCCATCAGGGTCGCTTTTTCCGCGCACCATAGAATCACACTAGCGCAGTCTTTACGTACTTGCCGGCTATGACCTGCGCCTTGTGCGTCTAGCATATCGAGATTCTTGCCGACCGTGTATAAAAAGCTGCGACCTGCTTGCAAAATCGTGTACATATCAGCGACTTTACCTTGAATCAGCTGAAACTCGCCAATCGCTTGACCGAACTGCTTACGGTCATGAATGTAGGGCACGACATTGTCCATCACGGCTTGCATAATACCGATAGGACCCGCTGCCAATACTGCGCGCTCATAATCAAGGCCGCTCATCAGTACCTTTACGCCGTTGTTCAGGCCACCTAAGATGTTCTCTTTTGGCACCTCAACATTATTGAAAGTCATCTCGCCGGTGTGGCTACCACGCATCCCAAGTTTATCGAGCTTTTGCGCCGTACCAAAACCGTCCATACCTTTTTCGATAATAAATGCGGTAATCCCTTGCGCGCCAAGCTCAGGATTGGTCTTGGCATAGACCACCATCACATCGGCATCTGGGCCATTGGTAATCCACATTTTGCTACCGTTTAGCACAAAGACGTCACCTTTTTCCTCAGCTTTAAGCTTCATGCTGGTCACATCAGACCCTGCACCCGTCTCACTCATGGCAAGCGCACCGATGAACTCGCCAGTGATTAGCTTAGGTAAAAATTTCTGCTTTTGTGCCTCTGAGCCGTTGCGCTTGATCTGATTGACGCAAAGGTTTGAGTGCGCGCCGTAGCTTAGACCAATAGAGGCGGATGCACGGCTAATCTCTTCCATCGCCACCATATGAGCGACGTAGCCCATGTCAGCGCCGCCGTATTCTTCAGGTACGGTAATGCCATGTAAGCCTAAATCGCCCATTTTTTGCCATAGATCCATCGGGAACTCATCGCTGCTATCAATCTCGCCTGCGCGCGGGATGATTTCTTTAGCGGCGAACTGCGCTACCACATCACGCAGCGCATCAATATCTTCGCCAAGCTGAAAGTCTAAACCGGGTAAACTCATAATAACTCCTTATTTATAATCTTTAACTCTATTAATAAAATTAGATAACTTATATAAAAATATAGCATGTATAAAAATGGTATGGCTGGCATAAATTTTTTGAAGCCTCTGGAGTGACGAAGTCACACAGCAAGCGAATAAAATTTGTGCCAGCTATACGCAGCGGTAGATATTTATATTAATTAAAACAGGATGACTTAAGCTGAACGCTTATTAATCAAAGCTCTTGCAACGTTAGAGTCGTTACGGCGTCCTAAAAATTCGCTGATGCGCTCGCCTGCGAGGACTAATTTATCTAAATCAATACCAGTCTCAATCCCCATGCCATGGAGCATATAGACCACATCTTCGGTCGCGACATTGCCCGTAGCGCCTTTAGCATAAGGACAACCGCCAAGGCCCGCGACTGAGGTGTCAAATTCGTTAATGCCCATCTCGAGCGCCGCTAAAGTATTGCTCAGCGCCTGTCCATAAGTATCGTGAAAATGGCCTGAGATACGTGCAATATCGATATACTCAAGTGCCGCTGCTAACGCTTTTTTTACCTTAATAGGCGTACCGACGCCTATGGTATCAGCGATGCCAATTTGTTCCGCGCCAATCTCAACCAAGCGTTTGGTGACGTAAGCCACTTGACTAGGGTCAATCTCGCCCTCATAAGGACAGCCGACCGTGCAGGAGATTACCCCGCGTACTTTGATGCCTTGCGCTTTGGCCGCGGCAGTGACTGGCGCAAAACGCTCAATGCTCTCATCGATACTGCAGTTGATGTTTTTTTGACTAAAGGTTTCGCTTGCTGAGGCAAAGATAACCACCTCATCAGGACGGTGCAAGATAGCATCATCAAAGCCGCGCATATTGGGCACTAGTACCGAATAGATCACGTCATCTGATCTACTAGCTGCAAGCGCTGTCATTAGCTCATTATTATCACCCATTTGCGGCACCCATTTAGGGGAAACAAAGCTAGTAGTTTCAATCTTCTTAACCCCTGCTTTGATCAAATCTTCGATTAAGGCCTGTTTGATCGCTGTCGGTACGGTCATGGATTCGTTTTGTAAGCCATCACGCGGACTGACATCGACGATGGTGACATGATTTGGGTACGCGTTATTCATAGTTAGTATCCTTAAGCTTCACTCGTCTCGCTATCAATACGCAGTAGCTCATCACCATCGGCGACTAAGTCGCCCGCTGCAAATAGCAATTCTGCGACAACGCCGTCAGTGGGCGCGGTAATCGTATGTTCAATTTTCATCGCTTCAATCACCGCTAATGGCTCGCCTTGCTTGACGCTATCGCCGACCGCGACTTTAAAGGCAATCACCTGTCCTGGCATAGGCGACTTGAGACTACCAGCAGCGGCAGAATCCTCCCCTGCATAAGCCATGGCATCGATAAGTTCAATCTGATCGCGACCCCTATCGGTAAAGACGTAAACTGTCTCGTTATGCGTCCAACTTTGCGCTTTGATACACGTATCATCGAGCCATAAGGTATGATTATGGGCATCATCACTATGGTAGCTGACTTGAGCGTTATATAAAGCCTCATCTGACTTTTCTGAGGAGCTTGCCCCACTCGTATCGTGCTCAATCGTTAAAGAAAAACGATCGGTGCTATCTGTATTTTTTTGACCCGCATTGTTTTGACGTGCAGCATTATTAGCATTGTGCCAATTACTAATATGAGCAAGGTAATTTTCTTCATTATAAATGAGGTTAAAAGTACGCGAGTAGTCGGTATAAGCGCGGAACGCAGAGAGCTGACTAAAGGGATCATTGGCATTATTTCTCACTGTGTCTTTCTCACTAGTCAACTGCTGCACGATAGCAGTGGTTACCAACGCCGATAGCTCTAACGGGTGCTGATTGAATAACTCAGTCGCTTCACGCTCTATTAAAGCCGTATCTAGATTGGCCTGACTAAAAGAGTTGGTATTAATCACATAACGTAGGAACGCGACACTATTGGGTAAGCCAACGATACGAGTGAGTGCTAATGCTTGATCCATTTTCGCTAATGCTTGCGCGCGGGTTGGCGCATGCACGATAAGCTTGGCAATCATAGAGTCATAAAACGGGCTGATGACATCGCCCTCGCGTACCCCATCATCGATACGCACATCATTACCGTTTTTGTTAATAGTAAAAGTACTATGTTCAGGCTTTTGATACGTGAACAGCGTCCCCGTTGCTGGCAAGAAATTATTGTCAGGATTCTCCGCGCAAATACGGGCTTCAATCGCATGACCATTGATAGATAATTCATTTTGCGTTTTCGGTAGTTTCTGACCGGCGGCTACCAGTAATTGCCACTCCACCAAATCGACGCCTGTTATCGCTTCGCTCACGGGATGCTCGACTTGCAGACGGGTGTTCATCTCCATAAAATAAAAACTCATACCCGTCTCGCGCTGCTCAACGATAAACTCGACCGTACCCGCACCGACATAATCGACTGCACGCGCAGCATCGATGGCAGCTTTGCCCATAGCAGCACGCATGGACTCATCGACGTCAGGCGCAGGCGCTTCTTCTAGTAACTTTTGATGGCGGCGCTGTACCGAGCAGTCGCGCTCAAACAGATGTACATAATTACCATGACTATCACCGAAGACTTGGATTTCGATATGGCGCGGTTTGAGGGCGTACTTTTCAATGAGAACTTGATCATCATCGAAGCTGGTGATAGTCTCACGGCGGCAGGACGCTAAAAGATCGTCGAAGTTATTACTATTCTCAACGATTCTCATGCCTTTACCGCCGCCGCCTGCACTGGCTTTGATTAGCACTGGATAGCCAATAGCGTCTGCTTGCGCCTTCAAAAAATCGCTATCTTGATTATCACCGTGATAGCCTGGTATCAGAGGTACACCAGCCGCTTCCATCAAGCGCTTAGACTCCGATTTACCGCCCATCGCGTTTATGGCATTCGCTGAGGGCCCGATAAATACTAAACCTGCATTTTGACATGCTTCAGCAAAATCAGCGTTCTCACTTAAAAACCCATAACCGGGATGAATCGCCTCCGCGCCGCGATCTTTGGCAATGGCAATGAGCGCATCGCCTTTCAAGTAGCTGTCTTTAGGCGCAGAACCGCCGAGATAAACGGCTTCGTCACAAACAGCGACATGCTTGGCATATCGGTCAGCATCTGAATAAACGGCGACCGTACGTACGCCCATACGTTTGGCAGTAGCCGCGACTCGGCAAGCAATTTCACCACGGTTGGCGATGAGTATTTTGGAGAACATAGCAATTCCTGTGCTTTATATTTGATATTTTGCCTTAATTTAAACGGGTTATAGTCAATTCAAAATAAAATCGATATATTTATTTTGTCGTGCTACTGGTACAAATTTTCTTTGCTTGCTGTGCGCTTCGAGCTTTTCGATGCTGCATACAATTTATCCCAGTAGCACTGTATCGGTTTTAAAGTGAATCAACTACACTACTCTTTATCAGCCAACCAATCCGGCTTACGCTTTTGCAAAAAGGCTTGTACGCCTTCCTTTCCTTGCTCTGACGCGCGAATATCAGCAATCTCCTTCACCGTATCAGCGATTAACTCATCATTAATACGCTTACCTTCGATATCATGAAGTAAGCGCTTACAGGTCTTGACCGCATCAGGGCTATTATTGACGATCTTCGCGCATAGCCTAGCGACCGTATCATCTAGGCTCTCTTCACTGACGCGCTCATGTACAAACCCAAGTTGCCGTGCTTTTTTGGCATTGAACACCTCAGCGGTTAAGAAGTAACGCTGTGAGGCACGCGCGCCTAACGCCTTTATCACATAAGGGCTAATCGTTGCAGGCGCTAGACCTAAGCGCACTTCACTGAGACAGAAATTGGCGTTTTTAACCGCGATAGCGATATCACACACTGCCACCAGCCCTATGCCGCCAGCATAAACATCACCTTGGATAGCCGCAATGGTGGGCTTTGAGCAGTCATAAATGGTTTTGAGCATTTGCGCGAGTGTATCAGCATCGGCTAGATTTTCTTGATAATCATAATCTGCCATCGCTCGCATCCAGTTCAGATCCGCGCCGGCACAAAAAGCCTTACCTGCTGCCGCTAAGACAATCACACGAACGTCATCGCTTTGACCCAACTGCTTAAATACAGAGGTTAATTCGCTAATTGTTTTATCATTAAAGGCATTGCGTATTTCAGGACGGTTTAAAGTTACGGTTGCGACGTAGTTTTCTATGGTTACTAATAGGTTTTTATAATTATTCATATAATTTTTTCTCTTAATTTTGTAGCGGCTTTTCTTTCAATACAGTAGTTCTATTTTGAAAAATAAATAGTGGGCTGGTAGAAATTTTTGCAGCCTCTGTCGGCGTAGGCACAGCACGCAAGAAAATTTTTACCAGCCACACGCCAAGTTTCCTATCATACTTGTAGACGAGAATTATCACTTATCAAACTAAATCTACATTCTAAAAATACCAAAGGTCGTCTCTTCAATAGGTGCGTTATGAGCCGCGCTAAGTCCTAACGCTAATACCTGACGGGTATCAGCAGGATCAATGACGCCATCATCCCATAACCTTGCAGTGGCATAATAAGGATGGCCTTGCTCCTCATACATATCGCGTATTGGTGCTTTAAACGCTTCTTCATCGTCAGCGCTCCACGCCTCGCCACTGCGTTCGAAGTTATCACGCTTTACCGTTGCCAGTACCGAAGCGGCTTGCTCGCCGCCCATCACCGAGATGCGCGCGTTCGGCCACATCCATAAAAACCTTGGATCGTAAGCGCGGCCACACATGCCATAGTTACCTGCGCCAAAAGAGCCGCCAACGATGACCGTAAATTTAGGCACTTTGGCATTGGCAACCGCCATCACCATTTTGGCACCATGACGAGCGATGCCTTCGTTCTCATACTTACGTCCGACCATAAAGCCGGTGATATTTTGCAAAAACACCAGCGGGATTTTGCGTTTACAGCACAGCTCAATGAAGTGTGTGCCTTTTTGCGCCGACTCACTAAATAAGATACCGTTATTGGCGATAATACCGACAGGCATGCCTTCGATATGGGCAAAGCCGCAAATGAGCGTATTGGCAAAGCGCGCCTTAAATTCATCAAAGGCGCTATCGTCGACGATACGGGCAATGATCTCTTTAATATCAAACGGTTTACGCTTATCAGTCGGAATAATGCCGTACAGCTCTTTGACATCATAGCGTGGAGGCCGCGGGGTGATTTGATTGGGAATGACTTTCGCATCACGGTTCAAATGCCCAACGATATCGCGGGCAATCGACAACGCATGGGTATCGTTTTGTGCTAGATAATCGACCACCCCTGATAGCCGCGTGTGCACATCACCGCCGCCCAAGTCTTCTGCGCTGACCTCTTCACCCGTTGCCGCTTTGACCAGTGGCGGGCCGCCGAGAAATATCGTCCCTTGGTCTTTGACAATAATAGACTCATCGCTCATTGCCGGCACATAAGCGCCGCCTGCGGTACAGCTGCCCATGACTACGGCGATTTGCGGAATACCTGCCGCGCTCAGATTGGCTTGATTAAAAAAGATACGCCCAAAGTCATCTTTATCAGGGAATACTTCGTCTTGATTCGGCAGATTCGCGCCGCCTGAATCAACGAGATAAACACAAGGCAAATGGTTTTGCTGCGCGATTTCCTGTGCGCGCAAGTGTTTTTTAACCGTCATCGGGTAGTAAGTACCGCCTTTCACCGTAGCATCATTACAGACGATCATGCACTCGATGCCGTTAATACGGCCAATACCGGCAATCACGCCTGCCGCTGGGATATCGGCATCATACATATCATGCGCTGCCATCGGCGCCACTTCCAAAAACGGCGTGCCAACATCGAGTAGACGCTCCACGCGCGCGCGAGGTAACAGCTTACCGCGCGCTAAATGCTTAGCTCGAGCACGCTCTGATCCACCTTGGACAATTTTATGCAGATGCTGATATAAATCATCGACGAGCGCTTGCATCGCGGTACTATTTTGCTGAAACTCGCTCGAGTTGGGGCTTAGTTTACTGGTGATAATGGCGCTCATGGTCTTCCTTGTTATACTTCTATGTCTGAATTTTAACTATAAAACATTTTTGCAAAAATAAGGGGTCATTAAATACTTAGCAGTGTTTTGAATGATAAAGCTTTTATATAAATCAATACTATGCCAAACCTAACTCTGCTGTCATTTGCTCAATGATTTTATATTTTTGAATTTTACCCGTGATGGTCATCGGATATTCTGTGACAAAACGATAGTAAGCCGGGATTTTATAATGGGCGATATTATCGTAGCAGAACTGTTTGACCTCTTCTTCTGTCAGATCAACTCCCTCTTTAGGAATAATCCAAGCCGCCAGCACTTCACCGTAACGCTCATCTGGAATGCCAACGACTTGTACGTCGCGTATTTTTGGATGACGATACAGATAGTTTTCAATCTCAACCGGATAAATATTCTCGCCGCCGCGGATGACCATATCTTTACTACGACCGACGACTTTGACATAGCCATCCTCGTCCATCGTCGCCAAATCGCCAGTATGCATCCAGCCGTCTTGTATCGCCTCGCGAGTCTTAAAGCGGCTACCCCAATAGCCTTTCATCACTGAATAGCCTTTTGTCAGTAGCTCGCCTGTCTCGCCGATAGGTAGAGTCTCGCCAGTACCCGTATCGACAACTTTGACCTCAAGCGCGGGCTGCACCAGTCCAACGGTCGAGACTTGTTTTTCAAGCGGCGTGTGCTCATTAGTTTGACAGGATACAGGGCTCGTCTCAGTCATGCCATAAGCAATGGTGACCTCCTGCATATGCATCTTATCGATGACTCGGCGCATCACTTCAATCGGACAACTAGAGCCTGCCATAATCCCCGTACGCAAACTCGATAAATCAAATTTATCAAAGTCAGGATAATCAAGCTCAGCGATAAACATCGTTGGCACGCCGTGCAGCGCGGTACATTTTTCAGCTTCTACCGTTTGTAGTACCGTTAGTGGTTCAAAGCCATCATTGGGATAAACGATACAACCGCCATGGGTCAAAATCGCTAAATTCCCTAGTACCATGCCGAAACAATGATAGAGCGGCACAGGAATACACAATCTGTCAGCTTCAGTAAGATTCATCGCCTCACCGATAAAATAGCCATTATTTAAGATATTACGGTGGCTGAGTGTAGCGCCTTTGGGCGTCCCTGTGGTACCACTCGTAAACTGCACATTGATAGCGTCAGTGTTTTTAAGCATCGCTTGGCGCTCTTTAACACGCGGATCATTAGCATCACCTTCCGCTATCCAGTCTGAGAACTTTTGCATAAAGCTGATATCATCAGTATCTTCAGGCTCATCGATCCAAATAATACACTCAACCGTCGGTATCTCAACCAAATCGAGCTGATTAAAGGTTTTGTGGTAAATCTCAGGGCAGAGCTCACGAATCATTTGCGTATAATCGCTAGTTTTGAAATGACGCATTAATACCAACGCCGAGCAGCCTAATTTATTCAAGGCGTATTGCAGCTCAAAGGTACGATAGGCGGGATTAATGTTGACTAAAATGACGCCAACTTTAGCCGTCGCAAGCTGCATCAGTAGCCATTCGCTATTATTATGCGACCAGATACCGATGCGATCACCAATCTCAAGCCCCATCTCGATGATGGCGCTGGCGAGCTTATTGACTTGCTCTTGTAGCTGTTTATAAGTCCAACGAATGTTTTGATGACGCACCACTAACGCTTCGCGCTCGGGATATTTGGCCACAATAGCATCAAAAAAATCGCCAATAGTGGCTTCTATAAGCGGGACATCGGGGCCTTTGTCGTAACTTTGAGTGAGAGGTGCATTTGCGGAGCGTGCGCCCATGTTTATTTTTGGAATATTATTTAGAATATCGCTGGAGGCAGTGCTAAGTGGAGAGGGTTGAATCATAACGAATCCTTTCGTTTTACTTTTCCGTTTTGCTAATCAAGCTTATCAATAAATCTATTGTGGCTTGTCCCTTATATCTCTTCACTATAACGTCTGAAATCAAACCCTGTCAATCATATTGATACAAGATGTCTCATTCACATCATCGATAGCCGTTATGATAAATGATATGACTAGCCGTAAAAAAGCCAGCCTCTTATGAATAAAAGACTGGCGACCCAGCTATCACTCCAAGAGCACTTGCATACCCATTAAGCTTTCGCTGCTGGCTTTGCTGGTACTTTAAGAGACACTGTGGCTTTTACCGCTTTATCATCAGTAGCGTCGTCAAATAATTCCATGACCAGCTCATCGGTCGTTTCGGTTTTGACTTGCCAGTTACCTGTCGCTTGTGGCACGCCAACCACCGTTACCGCAATCGCCTTATTCTTCAGACGAATCATCGGCGGTTTATGGTCGTAGCCAGCATGCGCGTGGCCTAAGATATCATCAGCGATAGTCGCGGCTTGCGCTCTTAGCGGTGCCACGTAACGACAAGCCACGCCATCGATAGACATACAATCGCCAATGGCATAGACATTGTTAGCATTGGTGCGTAGCGTTGGCGCATCGACAACAATACCCGTGCGCGGATTGAACTCTATACCTGCCGCTGCGGGCAGCTTATCATCGACGACCAGACCGGTACTAGCAATCACATGATCGACTGTCATAGTATTAGCCTGTCCTTGCACATTCTCTAACGGCTCATAGCTGACTTCTAGTCTGTCATCCTCATTACGTACGACATCAGTCACCCGATAACTGCCCAAAAATTCAATACCTTGCGACTCAATCGCTTGCCTAATACGAGCGGTCGCTTTCGCCGGTAGCATTTGCGCAAGTGGCGCATCATTGAGATCAATTAGGCTGATTTTGTGACCGGCTTTGAGCAAGTCTTCGGCGATTTCGGTACCGACCATCCCTGCGCCCACAATAGCCACGTGCTGGCTACCCGTCGAGAGCTTTTCTTGCAGCTGACCGAAGCGCTCAATATGATTGACATGCCAGACTAAACTCTCAGGCAAGCTCTTAGGAAATATCGGATGTGCGCCCATCGCGAGCACTAGCTTGTCATAATTGATGACCGCGTAATTGGTGTTGGCAGGGTCTGAGCGATTTGCAGAGACCAGCTGCAATGTTTGGCTTGCCGCATCGATATCACTGACCTGCGTATGGGCTAATAAAGTGACATTAGCGGTCTTTGCTGCCTGCTCCCCCGCTGCTCGCACTAAATCGGCCGGTTTTTTATCTTGGCTAATCGCCATCGTCAGCATCGGCTTATGATAGCGATCGGCATTATCGGCCGTGATTAAAGTAATCGGTATCTCTTTATCTTTACTACGGATAGCATCTATCACGTGCCAGCCTGCTAGGCCTGCACCAACGATAACGATGCCAGAATGTTTAGAGGGTTCTTCAATGCCCATAAGAGCTCCAATATGGTCTTATATATTTAAATTTAGGTGTAACTTCATTGTAGCAGCAAATAAGAAACACTTGTACGCTCAGTACTAAGATAATCTAGTAAACATTTTCGCCCATAATGCAAAACCCATAAAAAAGCGCCTTATAAAAAGACGCTTCAAGCTACACACTGATTAAATGAGCCGCTAGTGATTCAGAATCTTCGATAAGAACTGCTGCGCGCGATCACTTTTTGCACCCTCAAAGAACTCATCTTTGCTACAGTTCTCAACGATATAACCCTCATCCATAAAGATAATACGGTTCGCCACTTGACTGGCAAAGCCCATCTCGTGGGTCACGCACATCATCGTCATGCCCTCACGGGTCAGCTCTACCATCACATCGAGCACCTCTTGAATCATCTCAGGATCAAGCGCGGAGGTCGGCTCATCAAACAACATCGCCACAGGATCCATCGCTAGCGCCCGCGCAATCGCTACCCGCTGCTGCTGACCACCGGACAGCTCAGCCGGATATTTTGGTGCCTGCGCGCTTAGTCCCACGCGATCTAGATAAGCCATACCTTTTTGTTTGGCCTCGTCCTCGCGGCGGCCCAAAACTTTAATCTGCGCGACCGTCAGGTTCTCAATGATAGTCAGGTGCGGAAATAACTCAAAATGCTGAAACACCATGCCGACGCGGCTACGTAGCTTTGGCAGATTGGTTTTTGAGTCGCCAACTGAGATACCATTGACCATGATTTGCCCTTTTTGAAAAGGCTCAAGACCATTAACGGTCTTAATCAAAGTAGATTTACCGCTGCCAGATGGGCCACAAACGACCACCACGTCGCCTTTATGGACATGAGCAGTACAGTCAGTGAGTACCTGAAAGTCGCCATACCATTTACTGACGCTATCCATTTCAATGACTATCTCATCGCTAGCATGACCGTTATCTGTCACCAGTCCGCCAAAGTCATTTATAAATGTCTTAGCCTTATTCATCGTCGGCTCCTAGCCTTATGCTTAATATTTTTGTCATGTATGTAAAATAAGTGATAGCGCTATGTCCGTAAGATTTACGCTAGTTTAGTGCGCAAACCTCTACGGTTGAATTATTCAATCAAACGCTAGAACCTAAGCTTTTTTTGCACGTGCTGTACGCCAATAGAAGCGGTCAAACTGATAATAAAGTAAATCGCCCCTGCACCTAATATATAAGGGGTGAGTAACCCCATCAGCTCTCCGCGCACGTAAGCGGCACGGAAAAAATCGGTCAAACCAATCGCAAAAACCAAAGTGGTATCTTGAAACAGAATAATACACTGCTGCAAGATCAGCGGTAGCATCTTACGAAACGCTTGCGGCAAAATAACCAGACGCATGGTCTGCCCATAAGTCATGCCAAGCGCTTTTGCTGCATTGACTTGACCACTACCGATGGATTGAATACCAGCTCGCACGACCTCAGAAAAGTAGGCGGCCTCAAACATCATAAAGGCGACGACACACGAAGCAAAGGCGGCATTGAGCTGCAAGTACTTACCTGCCACCCAAAAATAAATCATCGGTACGGCAAAATAAAACCACAATAGCACCAGTAGCAGTGGCACTGAGCGAAAGTAGTTTACGTACAGCTTAGCCGGTACCTCTAACACTTTGATGCCAGATAGACGCATCAAGGCCAGTACGGTTCCAAGGCTTATACCGCCAAGAATCGCTAAAAACAACACCTTTAAGGTGGTAATCATCCCGCCCATAAGGCCTGGATATGCAGTCGCAAGTTCGGTCATCATACTCATTTCTGACTCCCTGCAATAAGCCCTGGTACGCGAAGTTTACGCTCGATTAGACCCATAATCGCAATCAGCGACAGATTAAACACTAAATAGATAATCGTCGCATAAGTATAGATCTCAAGACTATTTTGGGTGTATTCGCTAATGGTCTTCGTCTGACTGATCAGCTCCATTACCCCAACGAGCGAGGCAACAGAGGCGTTTTTGAAGCAGTTGGTCAGCTCAGAGCTTAAAGGCGGCAAGATGATACGAAAAGCTTGCGGCAGTAGTACTTGCTTATAAGCCTGCGGTATCGTAAAGCCTAGCGCGTAAGCGGCGTTAATCTGGCCTTGCGGCAAGGACTCAATACCCGTGCGCACTTGCTCAACGATACGCGCCGCGGTAAATAGACCCAGACCAATACTCGCTGAGAGCATCGCTGAGGTATTAGGCGTGAGCTCCTTATACCACCACTCTTGTAGCGCCGGTGTCAGCCACCCTGGGGCAATATAGAACCAAAAGAACAATTGCGCCAGTAGCGGAATATTACGAAAAAAGGTCACATAAGCGGTACCGATCGCCCGCGCAGGCTTGCTTGGCAAAGTACGCATAATACCGAAGATAGTACCAACGACCATCGCAATAGCCCAAGCGATACTACCGATTAGTAGCAGCCAGCCAAGGCCAGTAATCATCCAATGGATATACAGCTCGCTACCGACACCAGTCTGCTCAAAGAGCACACCCCAGTTCCAGCTATAATTCATGCTTGTCTCTCCAAGCAGTGGTTGATAGGCTTAACCCCTAAAAGCTTCAATAATGAAGCTTTTGGGAGTACCAGCTAAGTTGAGGAGTGAGGGTTACTGTGCCGCTGCCATTTTTGGCTGAGCGCCATCATGAGGATCGGCGATGAGTGCTTTTAGGTTATCTGACATCTCAAAGTTTAAGTTGACGTTTTTAGGCGGGATTGGGTTTAAGAACCACTTATCGTAAATACTATTGATCTCACCTGAGGCAAAGACATCCGTCAAGGCTTTATCGACTACGGCTTTGAACTCAGGATCGTCTTTACGCAGCATACAGCCATAAATCTCAAACGACTGCGGCTCGCCTACAATGACCCACTTATCTGGATTTTTAGCTTTGGCTTTTTCGCCGGCTAGTAGTACATCATCCATCATAAAGGCATCAGCACGGCCGTTTTCTAGCATCAAGAATGCCTCGCCATGATCTTTGGCGGAGATGACATTAGTATCCATTTGCTTTTCATCGATGTACTGGCGAATATAGCGCTCTGAGGTCGTACCTGCGGTAGTGACTAACGTCTCACCGTCTAAGTCAGCAAAATCATTGATACCTGAGTCTGTCGCAGTCAACAAACGCGTTCCGATCTCGAAAAAGCCGTTTGAGAAGCCCACTTGTTTTTGGCGCTCTTCGTTGTTAGTCGTTGAGCCACACTCAAAGTCGACGGTGCCGTTTTGTACCAACGGGATACGCGTTTGCGAGGTAATCAAGTTATAACGAACATTCAAGTCCGGCATATTGAGCTCTTGCTTCACCGCATCCACAACTTTCATCTCTAAATCGTGCGCATAGCCCATAGGCTGATTTGGATCATCCGCGATGTATGAGAACGGAATAGAAGAGTCGCGATAGCCGACAACGATAGTGCCTGAGTCTTTAATTTTTTGAAGGGTGCCGTTGGCATTTGTAGAGGTTTCAGTAGTGGCAGCATCGTCAGTTGCAGCGTCATCGGTCGCAGTTTGACTGCTGTTATTACAGCCGGCAAGGCCTAGTGCCATAAACGCTGCTAATGTTAGAGGTTTGCTGAGTGCGTAAGCCATAAGGTACATCCTTTTATCACATATTATTAGTTAAAAAATGCTTGATTAGCTATTACTAATAGGCATCCGTGCAGTTACTTTTAGTTATCTTAATGCAACTTAATGTTACTGTACAACACTTTTATAATTATTGTGCAACTTTTTAGCCTACTGTTGCTATTTTCTACAACAAATTCATCTTCGGGTATGCATAAACTGTGGCCACAAGTGCTCTTCTTATGATTGATAAATTCTGAATAATCCCCATAAAGCTAGCACCTTCTTAACTCAATAAGATAAAAATATATGACACAAGATACTTCAGCTATGCAAACAGATCAGTTGCAGCCCTCAGACAAAGCAAGCGGTAATGATGTGCGTCAGCGCTTCTTTATCGAAGACTCGCCGGTGCGCGGTGATGTGGTGCGTTTATCGCGTAGCTACGCTTCCACTATTGCCCAGAAGCCTTATCCTGAAGCCATCAAACGCTTGCTAGGCGAGATGCTCACAGCAGCAAGCTTGCTGATAGGTACCGTCAAGATAGATGGTCGTTTATCCATCCAATTGCAGTCCTCAGATCAGGATAGCTTACTGAACTGGGCGATGGCTGAGTGCGATCAAAACGGCATTATCCGGGCGCTTGCCAGCTGGAAAGCGGATAACGATGAGCAAGTCGCTGCTTGGGAAGACATGACTCAGGCAAACGAGGCTTTTGCAGAGCTAGGCGCGATTGGTCAAGGCGTCTTATTTATTAATATTCAGCCAGATAACGGCGAGCCGTATCAAGGTATCGTCGAGCGTAGCCATGATAATCTAGCGGACTGCCTAGCCCATTACCAAAAGCAGTCCGCTCAGATTCCCACCTTGATTAACTTGGCATCAGATGGTTTACAAGCCGGCGGCGTATTGGTGCAGATGTTACCGCGTACGGCAGCAGAGAATATCGAAGTAGAGCGTAATCAAGACGCTGGTATCGATGATGACTTATGGACGCGATTGACCATGCTGACTAGCACCGTCAAAAGTAAAGAGCTGACCACACTTGCAGCCAGCGAGATTATCTACCGCTTATATAACGAAGAAAACGTCGTTGCGCCTGATCCTGTCAGCTTAGAGTTTGGCTGTACTTGCTCGCGTGAGAAGTGTGAGATGGCGATAGCACAAATCGGTGAAACCGAAGCGCTCGATATCATTGAAGAGCAAAACGGCACTTTTGAGATGGACTGCGGTTTTTGCGGTGAGGTTTATACCTTTGATAAAGACGATGTGACGGCTATTTTTGCACAATAAATTGGCTGGTTATTAGGTAAACTCAAAACCCTTTAGGCGCAAGTTTAAAGGGTTTTTTAGCTCTTAAATATATAGTTTTTTAAACGTCAGTCGTTCAAAATTGGTATAACCCTATTTTTAGAACGCTTCAGCAATCACGCCTAAGCTGCGAGGATAAGAGTGGATACGGTCGCGAGCAGCATAATCGCTTTTGCCGTTATCAAGTAGCCAAGCCACAACTTGTTCGCGCACTCGTCTGCTATGGATGAGACCCATGTGGTTCACGCCATAAAAGATCGCTTTACGGCCTTCTGGTACAAACAGATTGTGCTCACCATCATCTTCGCCCAATGCTGAAGCTACTGACACTAGACTGTCCCCGAGCAGGTTAGTTACCTTTGAGTCGTAATGGGTTTCTATCAAGGCGCTCGCGACAAAATAGGTCTTAATACCGCTTGGCAGACGAGCAGGATGCCGAAAGTCTTGTGGCACGACACTTCGCCCCTCTAAAGACTGCCAATCGGCGTCACGAATACTACCATGACGCAAATCAATGATACCGGCGCTACGCATATCCCCTAAGTGCGCAAGCGAGCTTGCGAAGGGGACTTTGGAGATAATATCTTGCACCAAAAACCCAATGCGCTCAAGGACAGCGCCGTGATGCGGCGAGCCTAAAGTAATCAAATTACCCACGCGCTTCATCCAATCTAGGCGATCTTGCTTAGCATAAAACAGCGCGCTACGAGCCACTAACCCGCCCATACTATGGCCGACCAAATCGATTTGACTGATATTAGGATTATTATCCACCAAGTCTTGTAACAGTTTGGAGAGTTTGCGGCCATTGCGTGAGATACGTCTACCAGTATTATAATCTAAGTAAAGCACTGTCGAGTCAGGCTGGCTGCGGCTGATGGCTTGCCCTAAGCTGTTGTCCTCGTTTGGATGCCAGCTTAAGTAGCTTAAACATAGGCCATGGCACAAGATAATAATACGGCCCGATAGCTCTTCGCGTTGAGGCACGCCCTCTTGGTTGTATAGGGTCATAGGAATCGCAAGCGAGTTACCATTATTGACTAGATGATCGCCCATCACCCCATTAAACACATTGACGAGTTTTTTTAGGCTAGCAGGAAGCGGCTGAGCGCTGGTTTGTCTTGCTACGTTTTTATATAGACGCAGTCCTGAGGAGAGGTTATTGCCTACCATCAGCATTACATGGCGTACGAGTCCGTAAACGCGCCCTGTGACGCCGCCATGCCAGTTTTTTAGGTGGTTTTCGTTAAAGCGCCCTATCGGACGCAGCATAATCTCGCGATGCATAGACTCAACAATCTCTGTCATCTCCACCACACCCATCGTTGCCAACTGGGCTAAACCCTCAAAAAAATCGCCTAGAGAGACTGAGTCTGTAGTGAGCGTATCTTCAGCGTCATCTGCTAATAACCTAGCCATCTCATCCATATCAAGCTGCGAGAGGTGTTCATATAAATCGCCATGAATAGCCATACTAGACTTTGCGACAGGATGCGCGCCCGGACGATAGACCATATCGGCATCGTCTTTATTGCCACTTCCGTAGCTATCATGAGTAATATCGGGTAAGTCTGGACGATTCATAATATTGATAATTTACAAGAAAGAGAGCATTACATACTATCCTTAATAGCAGATAAAAAGAAGAGATGTATTTGTTTTATGGTTGTAACTAGGAGGGATGTTATAGATAAGCCAATAAATTACTAAGATTTTTAATACTTTATAAGAGTAAAAGTTACTTAACTTGGGTTTGCCATTGCTGTTTGCCTAAGACTAGCGTTAAGTTATCTTCTGCCCGCAAAATACCTACTCCGCTTGGCGTACCGGTCATAATGACATCACCTGCCTGTAAGCTAAAAGCGTGGCTAATGTCGGCGAGTAGCTCATAGATAGGAAACAACATCAAGGCACTATCACCATCTTGCTTGAGCTCGCCATTGATATAAAGCTGATACTGAATGTGCGTTAAGTCGCCGAAATTTTGCGGCTCAAGCCAGTCAGCAAGGACGCAAGCGCCATCGAAGCATTTAGCGCGCTCCCAAGGGTGACCTTTGGCTTTAAGCTGACTTTGTAAGTCTCTTAAGGTCAAATCTAATCCTAAAGTGATGCCGCCTATCGCTTGCTTCGCTTGCTCGGCAGTCGCTGCCGATAAACCACAGGCGAGCTGAATACATAATTCCGCCTCATAATGAGTCTCACCATAGACCTTAGGATCTGGACGGATAATGTCATTGTGAATAGAGACGATAGCAGAGGCTGGTTTTATAAACAGTAGCGGTGTGCTTGGTACTGCATTACCGAGCTCATGCGCGTGAGCGGCGTAGTTACGACCGACGCAAACCACTTTGCCAATAGCAGCTTGTACCTTATTATCAAGTTTCTTATCGGTAACTCTCAGCGCTTGGCTCATCACTCACCTATCACTTAATTATGGAATAGTATTGGTCATCACATCAGGCGGCACGTAGCTGGCATGACGGTTCATTCTTTTCTCAAACCGTCCAAAGCTAAATAATATAATCCACGATAATAATAGATAGACAATACCAGCGGCAAAGAACAGCTCCATCAAGGTATAAGTCCGCGCACTAATCGTACGAGCCACGCCGGTGATATCCATTAGCGCAATGGTTGAGGCCAGCGCGCTGCCTTTGAGCATAAAGATCACTTCATTACTATAAGCAGGAATGACAATGCCAAAAGCGCGCGGCAATGTAATACGAGTGAGCTTTTGCCACGGTGACATGCCCACAGCATCTGCCGCTTCTAGCTCCCCTACCGGAATCGCCTGAATCGCACCGCGAATAATCTCTGCAAGATAAGCACTGGTATTGAGCGTAAAAGCGATAATCGCACACCAGTAAGCTTGACTGAGCACCGGCTCCCACAAGAATGACTCACGTACCGCCTCAAACTGACCTAAACCATAGTAGATCAAGAATATCTGTACCAGCAGCGGCGTACCGCGAAAAAAGAAAATATACAAAAACGGTAATATCTGTACCAGCCAGCTTTTAGACAGACGCAGTAACGCCAAAATCAAACCAAAGAACAGTCCAATGATTCCTGAGATCACAACGAGCTGTACAGTCAGTACCGCCCCGCCTAATAGATCCGGAAAGTACTCAAAAATGACCTGCCAATTCCAATCCATAACGTCTCTCCTCTACCCTAAAGTCGATGGCTGATGAGTGGATTGACGGCTGATTTTTTTGGCATAGCGCGCGGCTGGATTGGCGCGCCATTCTAGCCAAAGCATAAAGCCGGTGATAAGCATAGTAAGACCTAAATAGATGATAGCGGCTGCCATATAAAAGGTAAAAGGTTGCTGGGTGGATTGCGCCGCGCGTGAAGATTGATACATAATATCTTTGAGTCCAACGACCGAGACTAAAGCGGTGTCTTTGAGCAGTACTAAAAACAAGTTGCCAAGGCCTGGCAAGGCAATCTGCCAAACTTGCGGCAAAGTAATCCGATAAAAGGTCTGAAAAGGACGCATCCCTATCGCTTGCGCCGCTTCCTTTTGTCCGGCAGGAATCTCTTGAATAGACATCCGAAAGATCTCAGTGGCATAAGCACCAAAAGCAATAGATAAGGCCATCACCCCGCCCCAAAAAGCGCTGATCTCTACATACTCATTGTAGCCGAACTTTTTGAGGATGCTCATCAGCAAAATAGAGCCACCATAATAGATAAATAGCACTAATAATAGCTCAGGGATACCGCGCATCGTTGCGGTATAAATAGTGGCAAGCTTACGCAGTAGCCAAACGTTCGACAGCTTAGCCGTTGCCCCAAGCAGTCCTAATAGCATACCTATTATCAGGCTAGTTATGGCAAGCTTAATGGTGACGGTCGCGCCGCTTAATAGCAGGGCGCCAAATCCTTGTAAATCAAACACAGTTATTCACTCAGTCTCTATATGTTGGTCGCGTCACTGGCGTTTTTGTCAAGCCACAAATAACGCTCGAAATGTCAGCTTACTGTCCTGACGCCAGCGAAAATAAAGCGATAGTTATGGTCTGTAGCAACGAGAAGCGGTTTTGGAATATATAATAAATGACTATCAGTTGACTCAAAGATTCATGCACTGATTACTCAGATAGAAATACGCGCTGATTTTATCATAACTGAGACGCTCGATGTTAACGCTGATAGCAAATACCCAGTCAAAATAGACAGTTAGTGGCAATAAAAAAGGATACCACGAAGCTGTGATATCCTTTTGAGTGCTTACCAGCCTAACTTTCATAAACTCAAGCGACAGCTTTTGACTACTCTACCTCAGCGGCTACTGGCGTGGCAGTGCTGCTAGAGTCACTATCTGTGGTTACTGAGAAGTATTTGTTATGGATAGCATCATAGCTGCCATCTGCTTTAATATTAGCTAATGACTCATTGATTTGAGCTTGCAGCGGATCCCCTGGGCGTACCGCAATAGCAAAATTATCATCGATATCGATCTCATCACCTTTTAGCGTATATTGGCTGCCTGAGGCGGAGCTCAGCCATTCGATAGCTGGCAGCTTATCAGATATCATCGCCTCAACACGCCCTGAGCCTAAGTCTAAAAAGGCATTACTCAAAGTATCGTACAGCTGCATATTGGCTTTTGGATAAGCCTGCTCTAGCCACTGCGATGAAATCGTCGAGCGCTGAGCAGCGATGCTTTTTGAGTTGATATCATCAGGATTACTCGGGTCAAAATCGCTGCCTTCTTCTGCCAAAAACACTAAGGTATTACTAAAATAGGGATCAGTAAAGCTGACCTGCTCAGCGCGCTCTGGGGTAATCGACATCGCAGCGACAATGGCATCGTATTTGCCCGCTTTGAGACCGGGGATAATCCCATCCCAATCCTGCGCGATAATCTCACAACTGACTTGCATATCATCACATAGAGCATTGGCAATCTCGATATCAAAACCGCCAAGCGAGCCATCAGCGTTGGTATAGTTAAAAGGAGCATAAGCGCCTTCAGTGCCGATACGCAAAACCTCGCCAGTGGCTTCAGTGGCAGCCGTATCGGCAGTTTCTGTACTCGCAGTATTGGCCTCTTGACCATTGCTACAGCCTACCAGCATTCCTAAGGCTACTGCTGCAAACAAAGGGTTTTGTAGCGCCTGTCTTGCGCCAAAAATACTAGAGTAATTTATCGTCATCCTTGATTCCTTTTTATGAGTAAGTCGATTTATGAGTAAGTCGATACAAGCGCTATAAACAATAACGGCGCCCTACGCTATGAGAAGCATAAAGCGCCACTATGTAGGCTCAGCATAAAACTATAGCCATATAAAACAACAGTGCTTGTTACTTTATTTCTTGTTACTTTATTTATTGACGGTTAACTACTGACAGCTAATTACTGATAGTTAGTTACTGACAGTCTCTGTCTGCTCTTCGGCTGCGATAGTTGCATTCGCATCGGCATTATCACCTTCAATCACTATCACTTCTTCAACGCTGTCCGCTGCCGCCGCTTTATTTGCCGCTGCAGTAGAGCTGGTGCCAAAGTAGCTGCCCGTGATCTGATCATAAGTGCCATCAGCTTTTAGCTCAGCCAATGCATTGTTAAATTTACCCACTAGCGGATCGCCTTTACGAAAAGCAATACCCATCGCATCTTCGTCAGTGCTGATCTCTTCGCCTTTGACTTCATAGTCTTTACCGGCTTCAGTTTTTAGCCAGTCGATACCAGTGACTTTGTCAGACATCATAGCGCGTACGCGACCTGAAGTTAGATCTAGATAAGCGTTGTCTTGGGTATCATAAAGCTTGATATCAGACTCTGGATGCTCGTCTTGCAGGTACTGCGAAGATACCGTTGAGCGCTGTGAAGCAACTGGTTGGCCCTCAAGATCAGCAACTGTAATATCGTCGCCTTTTTTACCGATAAGAATAATACCAGTATGAAAGTAAGGGTCGCTAAATTCAACGACTTCTTGACGCTCTGGCGTAATCGACATGCCCGCGATAATCGCATCAAACTTTTGCGCATTTAAGCCGGGAATCAAACCATCCCAGTCTTGAGATATCAGCTCACACTCCGCGTTCATCTGCGCGCATAACGCATCGACCAGCTCAACTTCATAACCGATCAGCTTGCCATCGGCATCAGTATAGCTAAAAGGCTTATAGCTCGACTCAGTCGCGATTTTGATGTTCATTGGCGTCTCAGTCGCTGCGCCGTCGTCTGCAACTTGGCTCTCTTCTGGCGCTGAGCCATTACTACAAGCAGCAAGCATGAGCATAGCGGCGCTGAGCGGTGCTAACCAAAGCGCTTTGGTGGGCAAGATTGACTTGTTTTGAGAATATTTAGATAAGCTCATTATGTTTTCCTCAGTTATCGAGCAGCAGATTATTGGTTGAAGTTTGCTTGTTCTAGACGAGCCAACTCACCGTTACTGCGGATCTCGCTCAAAGCTTTATTAAAATCATCTCTCAAAGGATCCCCTTTACGAACCGCGATAGCGATGTTGTCATCGTTATCAATCTCATCACCCACGATACCAAAACCTTCTGGATTGTCTTTTAACCAAGCTTTGGCTGAAACTTTTTCGGCCAATACCGCATCGCTGCGACCAGATTTCAGATCTAAATAAGCATTGTCATAGTTATCATAAAGCTGTACCGTGTTGCCGTCTTTACCTTCATAGTTATCTTGCAGATAGACGCCAGGCGTGGTTGAGCGCTGACCACCTAAATTTAGGTTACTAATAGCGTTAGGATCAAAACTACCATCGGTCTCAGTCAGCCAAACCATAGTATTAGCGAAGTACGGCTCAGTGAAGTCTACTTTTTCTTGGCGCTCTGGAGTGATAGACATACCTGCGACAACGGCGTCATACTTTTGCGCCAAAAGACCTGGAATAATGCCATCCCAATCTTGCGCGACGATCTCACAATCTGCCTGCATCTGCTCACATAAAGCGTTGGCGACATCGACATCAAATCCTGCAATACTGCCATCAGCATTGGTATAGTTAAAAGGAGGATAAGCGCCTTCAGTTGCGATACGAATGGTTTTACCCGCGACATCGGCAGCAGGTGCCTCAGCATTTGTCTCTACCGTATCATCGCTTGGCTGGCTACAGGCGCTCAATGCTAGCGCTGCGGTGATAGTCATTGATGACCATAATAGACGAGAATTCGACATCATATATTCCTTATTTTAATTTAATATCCCTATCTAATCATTGACCAAACAGTCGTAATAATGATAGATATTAGCAGCTTATAAACCCATCGATAATACCTGACAACAGTATCAAAAACAAACGTTTTAGGTATTGACTGTCATTATTGGGTAATAAACGGTGCTGCTGTTATTGGAAATAAGTAAGAAGACACCGCCGTAAAAACGTATGACGCAATGCCTTTCTTTATAGCACATACGCTATAAAAGGAAGGATATTGATAACACTAGGCCAGTTTTAAAATAGCTCAATTGATGCATACAGACTTATCAGCCGACAGGTCAGCTCATAAGTCCGAAATAGTGATTAGTTCTGGCGATGAGAAGCCATAAAGTCTCTGACGCGCTCTGAGTTTGGGTTGTCAAACACTTGCTCAGGCGTGCCCATCTCCTCGATGACACCTTGATGTAAGAATACCACTTGGCTTGATACATCACGAGCGAAGCGCATCTCATGGGTGACAATCAGCATCGTACGGCCCTCTTCTGCCAAGTCTTGCATGACGGCGAGTACTTCGTTAACTAGCTCAGGATCGAGCGCGGAAGTTGGCTCATCGAACAAAAGCACTCTTGGCTGCATAGCCAAAGCGCGCGCGATAGCGACACGCTGACGTTGACCGCCAGAGAGATTGGCAGGATAAGCGTCTTTTTTATCGGATAAGCCTACTTTTTTTAGGAGCTGTTCGGCTTCACTGATGGCTTGATCTTTTTTGATTTTTAGAACCTGAGTCGGTCCTTCGATGATATTTTGCAGTATCGTTTTATGCGGCCATAGATTGAAGTTTTGGAAAACAAAACCAACACGCGCCCGCAGATTTTCAAGCTGTCTATGATCTGCCGCTTGCATCTCGCCAGATTTACTGGCTTTTAGCATCAGCTCATCATCACCGATACTGATACGCCCCTTAGTTGGTTTTTCTAACAAGTTAATACAACGTAATAACGTCGACTTCCCTGAGCCTGATGAGCCCAAAATCGAGATCACATCGCCATCATAGGCGGTGAGTGATACCCCTTTTAGCACCTCTAAAGAGCCGTAGCTTTTGTGTAGATCTTGTATATCTAGAGCGATAGGGCGAGTCGAGTCTTTGGCAATATCAGGCATGGTTCAACAGTTTTCCAATTATTATGAATAAGGCGATACTTATAGGCTTAAGCAGCTCTTGGCAGCTTACTGAAATAAAAAGCAGCGTATTGTCGCTTATCATACAGCAAAAAGGCAAATACTCTCTATTACTAGCCCTTACGCCATAAATAAAGCCCAAATCACTACTGTAATTTGAGCTATATTTTAACACTTTAGGCCGCTTAGCGCTGTATTATCTGTAACGCTAATAACGCGGCGATATACTTAACCGTTAATAAGCTATTAATAAGTTGAGACATGCTCCTCAGACTCAGAACCATCGAGGACATCAGCGTCGTCCACCGTCGCTACAGCCACGTCATCATCGGCGCTCGCTACTGCGACATCATCACCGACCATAGGATCATCTGAGATATCTGCACTGTTGACGCCTTCAGTCACTTGCGCGACATCATCAACGCCAGTCGCTTCTTGCTCTACTTGCGTTTGTGCATCGAGCGTTGGATCGTCTTCAGTAGTCGCCGCGCCTTTATCAGAGCAAGCGCTAAGCGTTACTGCCAAAGCGGCCACTGCGGCTAACCCTAGTTTATAAGTCGTGTTTTTCATAATATCCTCTCTAATTGGTTTTAAATTGCGAATTGATTTTGACGCACTAATTGCTTTTAAACAGTGTTTTCCACATCACTTTGCTTAACACGTCTAGTCTCTTATCTATCATTATAATCAGATCTATAAATGACTACTTTAGTAGTTGCAGCGCAGTTGTGTTAAAGACTCGTAAGACAAAGATATCCATACTCCAGAAGCAACACAAAAACACTTAAAACAAAATTGTAAATAGGCGCTGTTCACAAATTCAACTTTACTCTAATCCCAATCTACTCTATGTTAAATGGCATAACGGTTAAATAACACAATGCTTTACCTTAAGTGAGAGCTGTCGTTAATACGCTTGTCAAAGCTCCAGGTTTAGCCACTATTAACAATGATATCTTTTACCACCTTTTAGTTAGACTTTGCCTGTTTAGGCTTTTTTGCTCGTCTACAACATTTATTGAAAATAACCCTTCATCCGTAATCAAAAGGAAAATAATTTATGAGTCAAGCGAATACCTCAGATATAAAATCTTATATGCAAACAGTCGGTAAGCAAGCGCGCGCCGCCTCTCGCGCTCTTGCCGCGGCCAATACTGGCGATAAAAACTCAGCACTTATGAGCATTCATGATGAGCTAGTCAACGCCAAAGCCGATATTTTAGCAGCGAACAAAATAGACATGGATAAAGGCCATAGCAATGACTTAGAAGCCGCGCTACTCGATCGCCTAGAGCTAAACGATGCTAGATTCGATGGTATGCTACAAGGTCTCAAAGACGTCGCAGCCTTGCCTGATCCAATCGGTGAAGTCACTGATATGACCTTTCGCCCCTCTGGTATTCATCTGGGCAAAATGCGTGTGCCGCTAGGCGTGGTCGGTATGATCTATGAGTCACGCCCCAACGTGACTTTAGAAGCCGCCTCACTAGCACTAAAGTCGGGCAACGCTATTATCTTGCGCGGCGGCTCCGAAGCTTTTGAGTCCAATCAAGCTATTGCTAAGTGCATCCACAAAGGCTTGAGTGCAGCCGGTCTCTCCGAGCATAGCGTACAAGTACTTGAAACCACTGACCGCGCGGCTGTCGGTGAGCTGATCACCATGACCGATTACGTGGATGTCATCGTACCACGCGGCGGTAAAGGCCTGATCTCTCGCATCAGCGAAGACGCTAAAGTGCCCGTCATCAAGCATTTAGACGGTAACTGTCATACTTATATCGATAGTGATGCCAAACCTGAGACGGCAATCGAGGTCAGCGTCAATGCTAAGACGCATCGCTATGGCACTTGTAATACTATGGAGACGCTCTTGGTCGATAAAGCCGTCGCCGATGAGATGCTACCGCAAATTGCTGAAGCTATCATTAAAGCCGATGACGCAATGCAGCTGCGCCTTGATAAGCAAGCACAAAGCATATTAAAGGACAATGCTAAGCTTGATGGTCATCTATCAGCTGCGACTGAGGAAGATTGGGATACCGAATATCTTGCGCCTATCTTAGCGGTGAAAGTCATCGACGGACTTGACGCGGCGATTGAGCACATCAACACGCACGGCAGCCATCATACTGACGTCATTATCACAGATAACTACAGTAAGTCGCAGCGCTTTATCCGCGAAGTCGACTCCGCAAGCGTAATGATTAACGCCTCAAGCCGCTTTGCTGATGGCTTTGAGTATGGTCTTGGCGCTGAGATTGGCATCTCAACCGATAAGATTCACGCTCGTGGCCCAGTCGGGTTAGAAGGTCTAACCTCACAAAAATGGATCGTCTATGGTCATGGCGAGACTCGCGCTTAATGGTTATTGACTAAGCTTATCTATTTAGGGTTTATCAAAACGTCAGCATCCGTGTTGGCGTTTTTTTCTGTTAAAAACGGCTAAACCCTGTTAAAGGTTATAACCAGTACAGGCTTTAGTTGATAAAATATGACAACAATAATAGGGCGTGTTGAACATTCGACCATGGCACTGACAGAGACTATTTTTTAGGCGATTTGCAGATAAAAATGGTA